>DAOWIX010000122.1 GCA_030640695.1 Deltaproteobacteria bacterium
GCAATAAAGTTGATTTTTATTACTTTAATGGTCGCATCCTGCAGCCGCAACTGGCCTACAATATTAACGGTCAGGAAATCTGGGGGGCCACAGCCACAATAATGTGGCAATTTTTAGAGCTGGGCAAAAAGCACAACCTTTTTACAAAGCCTGTTCCGCAATCCTTTCATCTCGCCAGCTAAATCCCTAACAATTTTTCAAACCATAATTTTCAGGAATTGATATGCTATACAAAAAATTTCTCCCTCTCAACGGCATCATTCTTCTGCTCTGCCTCCTCTTTCTATACGCTCCGCCAATCACTGATGCGGCCGGAGAGACCCGCTATATTTCCGATAAAATCAGGATCTATGCCCGAGCCGGAGCGGGAACCGAATTCAAACTGATTGCCCCCTTAATTACAGGCGACGAAGTCACCCTCCTCGGTGAAAAAATTGACGACTGGGTCAACATAAGCTATGGCAAAAACCGCCAGGGCTGGATCCAGGTACGTTTTCTGACCGCAGTCGAGCCCTCCGCCAGACGCCTGGCTAAGGCCACTAGCAAAGTTGCACAACTGGAGCAGAGTACCAAAGCCAAGATCGTCTCGCTCACCGAGACCAACAAGGAGTACCGTATAGGCAACACCGGACTGCTTCGCGAAGTTAAGCAGCTGCGTAAAAAACTCCAGAAAGTCGAAAAGGAGTATAAAACTCTGCGCGAGGATTCCGCCTCCTTCCTTGAGCTCCAGGAAGAACACAAAAAACTGATAACTGAAAATCAAATCCGACAAGAGCGAGAAGCCACGATCTTGGCCGAGTGCGAACTTCTAAAAACTGCCTACCGGATCAAATGGTTTCTCGCCGGCGGTGGCGTCCTGATGATCGGTTTTTTCATCGGCCTGCTCATGCAAGCCTTCCGCAACCGCAAAAAAAAGGGCTCCGGATTAAGTTTTAAATAATAAGAAGGATCATCCGGCATTAGCTATCAGGTATCAGATATACTAACCCCTGCCCCCCTGTACCACCCAGGAGAATAAGATTGCAGCAAGTAATGCTTGGTAATGAAGCGATGGCTCGCGGCCTGCTTGAAAAAGGTTGCACCTTTACATACGCCTATCCCGGCACCCCATCTTCTGAGATTCTGCCAGCCTTTATCCAACAGGGAAGTGACCATGGTGTTGAAATCCACGGACACTGGTCGGTGAATGAAAAAATTGCGCTGGAATCAGCCTTTACGGCCGCCATGACCGGCATGCGCAGTGCGGCAGTAATGAAGCAGGTGGGTTTAAACGTTGCCGCCGATGCCTTCTTGAGCATTGCCTACCTAGGAGTCAGCGGTGGTCTCGTAGTCATCAGCGCCGACGATCCGGGACCCAACAGTTCGCAAACCGAACAGGATAGCCGTATGTTTGCGATGCTCGCCAAGGTCGCAGTCTTTGATCCGGCAACTCCAAAAGAGGCCTCCATCTTTGCCGGCCGGGCTCTTGATCTCTCCGAAGAGATCGGCTTGCCGGTAATGTTGAGGCCGACCGCCACCCTCTGCCATGCTCGCCAGAACATCAGCCTTAACACGATTACCCAAGAACAACGTAAGCCTGAGTTTATACGCCAACCGCAACGTTGGGCGGCAACCCCCAAACACCGCTTTATGCTGCATCAGCAGCTCAATCAGAAACTGCTTGATTTGGCGGCTGACCCGCGTTTTGATTTTGCCACAGAAGAGACCTGCCAAACGCCTCCAAGCCCCTATGGCATTATCGCGTCGGGCTGCGCCTGGGCCTTAACCGCAGACCTGCTGAGCTCTTTACCGAATGAAGAATCTCGGCAATTCATTCTCTACAAGGTAGACCTACCTTACCCATTACATAAAAAAGCCGGTCAAACCCTGCTTGCTCGCCATGAAAGATTATTGGTCGTCGAAGAGAGCATGCCGGTGATCGAATATCAGCTGGGAGATCATAAAAATATTTGCGGCCGCATAGACGGCACCATCCCCGATGCCGGAGCCTTGAATCCTGAGATTATTCTGGCGGCCCTTTATCGTTTGTCAGAAAAAAGATCTATTCCCACTAATAAAGATAACGTCGACGCCCCTCCCGGGAAACGCCCCAGCCTTTGCCCCGGCTGCCCCCACCGCTCAAGTTTTTACGTACTCAAAAAAGCCCTGCCCAAGGGTATCTACGCCGGGGATATTGGCTGCTATACCTTAGGCATAAATCTCAACGCTCTAGACAGCTGCCTCTGCATGGGAGCTTCGATATCGCAGGCGGGCTCTTTTTACCAGACTTTCGCCCGTTGCGGTGAAAGCATCCCGCCGATTGCCGCCATTATTGGCGACTCGACCTTCTACCACTCTGGAATTCCAGCTTTAGTCAATGCCCGCTGGGAAGGTAGCCGTTTTGTCCTTTTTCTGCTCGACAACAGTACGACCGCAATGACCGGCAATCAACCGACACCGGCGGCCGGTCTGCGGGCTGATGGCAGCCAGGGTCCCGCCCTGGAACTTGAAACCGTACTTAAAGGCTGCGGTATTGAAAAGATCACGGTTGTCGATCCCTACCGGCAAAGTGAACTGCTTGACACACTCAAAACAGCCTGGGAGTATGCTCAAGACCCGGATGGCGGCATTGCAGCCGTCATTGCCAGGCGGGGCTGCTTGATGATTCCTAGTGAACGAAAACTGTTACAAGCCTTGCAGATCACCATAACCGATGACTGCACCGGCTGTGGCTATTGCATGAAAGCTTTTGAGTGTCCGGCTCTGATGATCAAGGCAAAAGACCCCGAAAACCGGGTTACAATCGACCAGGTCACCTGCGTCGGTTGCGGCCAGTGTGTCGATATCTGCCCCCAAGGGGCCATTAAAATTGTTTAGTGCTCTTACTTGCGGGCAACGACCGCGTTAGGATATTAAGATGACCAATTGTAAACTTCTTATTGCCGGACTTGGTGGTCAGGGAGTAGTTTTTCTTTCACGCTTGATCAGCCAGGCAGCTCTGCTGGCGGGTGATGATTTTATCACTTATGAGAGCCATGGCATGGCGATGCGCGGCGGCTCAGTCACCAGCCAGGTCAAAATCGGTAACTACAATTCGCCTTTGATTGGTGAAAAATCAGCCGACATTCTCCTGGTTCTGGCAGCCGGCGAATATGAACGTAACCGTCATTTTGTCCGACCGGGCGGCACCTGTCTGGTGAACAGCGCCCAACTATTTGCTGATCTCCCGCTAGAGAACCTGATGGCAGCCACCGACATCGCCGTAGACCACGGCCTGGCAAAAGCTGTAAATCTGGTTTTCAGTGGTTGGGCCGCACGACAGCAGGCCTTTCCCTACAGCTTTGAACAGATGCAGGAGGCCGTAAAGATGATGGCGGTCTCACCAGCAATAGAAACGGCCAACCTCAAAGCTCTTGAGATTGGCCGTCAACAAACTAAATAAATGGTATTAGCAGTCAGGTATCAACCCTAAACCGCCAATAGACCTTAGCGCTATCAATCAACATTTAAAACCTTTGAAACATTGGAAACAACATAGCTGTGTGCCTGCAGTTGCCCAACCAGCGCCTCCACATCGACATCTTTCACCCGAAAAACCAGCTCTCTCCGGCCCTCAATCGGGATGTCATCAACCAGTGCTAAACTCACCAAAATACCATTGAGACCATCCAGAGTTTCAATGACCTTGATGATTTCATCCTGCTCTTGAGGAAAATTATCAAGGGTTATCCGGGTCGTCTCTTTATGGGTTGCTCCCAACATATGAAGAAAGGCTCGGTAGATATCAGACTCGGTTATAATCCCGATAAGTCTGCCGTTTTCAACTACAGGCATGGCTCCGACGCCATGTCGAGTACCCTGCAAGGCGGCTTTCTCCATTGTCATGTCGGGCGGACAGGTGATCACCTCCCGGGTCATGATCTCGCCAACCGTCATCTTGGCCAGAAGGTAGTTAAGTTCATGAATACTTAAACTGGTCGCTTTCGAAGGCTGAGCTTCGCGCAACCCGGAGAGGGTAACAATACCAATCAGCTGATCACCTTTCATTACCGGCAGACGGCGAATCTTGTGGTTTCTCATAATTTTTTTAGCATCAATCACCAAAGAGTCAGCGCTCACCGTGATCGGGTTACTCTTCATCCAATACTTTACAAACATCCACAACTCCTTCCGGTAAAGGCTACAACTTTTAAATTCTGTAACTATTCAGCGTGAGTAAAAAAGTGTCAAATATTGATATTTTTAGCAAATTCAGGGGACACAACCTGATTCCCCGAAGGAAATCGGGATTGTGTACCCTGAGTTTGCGGGTTAGCTGAATAGTTACTAAATTCTTAACATATTCCCTGGGAGGTTGTCCTCCCGTGATTCATGCCACGCTTTTCAACATCTTGTCAATTGATAAAAATTGATAACTGTTTTCTGCAGCTTTATTACTACTCCCAAGTCCGCTCATCAATAATAACCTTAGCATCATCTCCAAGAGAGCCGGGGTTTACAGTTTCAATCACGGGACGCAATTTAATACCTTCTTGAATGGCAGTGGTGATCTCATCATAAAAGGGATCGTCTGGGGGCGGAGTTTGCGCCATCTCCAGTTTAAAAGTCATAGAATCGATCTCATCCTCACGGGTAACCACGATCTGAAATTTTCCCACTTGGGGAAACTTGGCGATCACGGTTGCCGCCTGCTGAGGGTGAACAAACATCCCTTTAACTTTTGTTACCTGATCGGCCCTTCCCATAATCCTGGTTAATCGAGGGGCGCTTCGACCACAAGGACATGGTTCAACCGTAAAGGCTGAAAGGTCGCCGGTGGCAAACCGAATCAGGGGATAGGTTGAATTAAAGAGGGTTACCACAACCTCTCCCGGCTCGCCGGGCCCCATCACCTCGCGAGTCCGCGGATCAAGGATCTCGACATAGGCATTGGAGGTGAAATGCATGCCGTTACGCTCCTGACATTCATAGGCCAGACAACCACAATCGGCCGTACCATAACCTTGCCGCAAACGCATGCCAAACATCTCTTCAACCTCACTCCTAAGAGTATCGGTAAGAATCTCAGCCGCGACATAGCCGATCTCTAAAGAGAGATCCTTTTTTGGATCGAGCCCCTCAGCCATCGCCTTTTCACCGATTTTCCGCAAATAGCTGGCCATACCGACAAAACCGGTAACGCCCAACTCCTTCATAATCTTGACCTGGGTTTCGGTATTCCCAACTCCGGTCGGGATAACGCAACAACCGACATCAAGAAGAGACTCTTCGAACATCAGGCCGGCTGGGGTCATCTGGTAGCCAAAGGTATTGATAACTACATCCTGCGGGCGAAAACCGGCAGCATAAAAGCCTTCACTCCAGCCCCAAAACTCATTGGCTTTTCCCTGCGGGTCATAGATCGGCCCGGGAGACATAAAAACCCTTTTCAACTGGCTAATCGGAACCGTCAGAAAGCCCCCAAAAGGAGGATTTTCAGCCTGGAGCCTGGCCAGCTGAGTTTTTGTCGTTACCGGCAAACGTTCCAGGTCTTCTACCGAAGAGATATCGGCCGGCTTAATTCCGGCCCCATCAAACAGGGCGGTAACTGCCGGAGCAAACTGATAGGCATGTTCGGAGAGCCCTCTAAGGCGTCGATCATGGTAAGCCCGCCAGGCTTCGGCTGACGCGGTCTCCCGTTCCTCATGATAGTAACCTGAATTGCGTTTACTAGGCCTCATTGACAATCGCTCCCTTAGAATTTTTAAGATAACCAGCGTTTGCGCCGTTTATAATGCTTAACGTCCTTAAAACTCTTTTTCCCGGCCTCCGATTGGCCGAGATAAAACTCTTTGACATCCGGATTATTCCGTAACTCTTCACACTCTCCATCAAGTACCACCTTACCGCCCTCCATGATATAGGCGTAATCGGCGACCTGAAGAGCTAGATTAGCATTCTGCTCAACCAGCAAAATGGTAGTCCCCTCATCCTTATTGATACGCATGACGATCTCAAATATCTCCTTGACCAACAACGGTGCCAGGCCTAACGAAGGCTCGTCAAGCATCATCATTTTTGGTTTCGACATTAGAGCCCGACCAATTGCCAGCATCTGTTGTTCGCCACCACTCATATATCCGGCAACCTGTTTATAACGCTCCTTCAAACGGGGGAAATAGCTAAAGACCGTCTCCATATCCGGTTTGATATTTTCCCGATCCTTGCGAACATGGGCCCCCATAATCAGGTTTTCGGTTACCGTCAGGTCTTTGAAAACACGCCGCCCCTCCATGACCTGGAAGATGCCCCCCTTAACAATATCCTCGGCATCTTTCTTATTGATAACCTCGCCTAAAAATTCGATACTGCCGTCGGTGACCTCCCCCTCTTCAGTTTTCAGAAGGCCGGAGATCGCTTTCAGTGTAGTTGTCTTGCCGGCTCCATTGGCCCCTAAAAGGGTAACAATCTTGCCCTCTGGCACCTCCAAGGACATCCCTTTCAATACCAGGATGACCTCGTTGTAGATAACCTCAATATTGTTAACGCTGAGCATTACACCCATTTTGTAACTCTCCACAACCACTTTCCAGGAATTTCCGAGAAGGCTGTAAACCAGGGAAACGACCTAAAGCAGTCCCCTCTTAATAAACATAAATAGTAACTTCTAAGTACACACCATAAAGTTGCAACAAATGATAACGAACTTTGCTTCGCTCTCGTGAACGGGGTCAAAGCTGGGGTGCTGACGCACCTTATACCAGCAATGACCCCAATCCCGTCAATTTGTAATGCTACTTTGAATAGTTAGAAGTTAACGACTCAAAACAACCTTCTTAACCGGGACAAATTTACCACTTTGAATCTGATAGATACGCAGCCCCATGGAACCTTTGTGGCTCTTGGTAGAAAAACTGACCGGCACGGTCAAACCACCAGTAGCAAAATCGGTCATCCCTTCGAGGGCGGCTTTGATAGCCGGACCATTGATCTCACCTTTAACCCGGCCAATCGCTTCGACCATAACCTTCATTGCCGTAAAACCCTGGAAATAATTGACGATCTGAACTTTTCCAGGATGATATTTTTCGCTGATCATTTTGGCTTGCTTGACACCAGCAGCATCGTCTTCCCAGATACAAAACGGATTGGTCCAGTAGCAGCCTTCAGCGGCCTCACCGGCGAGATCCCTGATTTTGCCACTCATGGCCCAGTTCAGAGCAAAAAACTTGGTCCGCAGATTCAGTTTTTTAGCATCTTTCAAGATCGTCGCCATAACCGAAGTCTCCTGACAAATCGCGAAATCAGGATCGGCTTTTTTCATATTGAGCAGCTGTGGCGTAGCATCAAGGGCGCGCAGACCGATAATCGGTTTGGCAACCACATCAACCCCGATCTCCTTGGCATAATCTTCAGCACCGGGAAAATCATGGCCCTGAAATTTGACCGTAAAGAAAGGGGAGCGACCGAAACCGGTATCATTATAAATAAACGCAACCCGGGGATTGCGGCTCTTGTCAGTCCAGGTATCCTTGATAAATCTTAGAGCAACCCGGGCCTGATCGGCGTAAGTGGTGCCGACCATAAAGTTATAAGGGGTGACTTTAGGATCAGTCAGATGTTCGGAATAGGAGGCTGAAAAATAAGGGATCTTATCCTTTTTAATCAATGGTGACATCGCTTCCGTATCACCAGTGCCCCAACCCTGAATCGCCACGACCTTCTGGGTTTTAAACTTTTTATATGCGGCGAGAGCTTGAGGAATTTTATAGGCGTAATCAACGTCTAACAGTTCAATCTGCACACCGTTGATACCGCCCTTCTCCTCATTAATAAAGCGGACATAATCACGTACCCCTTCAGCATACGGGGTGCCGACCGAACCCGTGCCGCCGGTAATGTCAAAAAGTCCACCGATCTTGATGGTTTTTGCTGCCATTGTCGGGGCCGCGCAAAACAACATCAGGGAGATAGCGACCAACCAAACACTTAATCTCTTCATCTTTTACACTCCTTTATCCTGCATAAGAATTATGGTTCTCATTATGGGCAGAACCTTCCCGCGTAAACTTTTAGAACCGTAGTCAGTGGTCAGAAAATAAATAGGACGACAGTTTAGACTAGTAAGAAAAAGGCCAGAGTTTCCAGTAAGCCTTGATCATCTGCCAGCGATGGGCCATACCATCGGGCTCGTAGACCAGAAAAATAATAATAATAAGACCGAAAACACCCTCCTTGATGGCGGCAAAGATGTTGACGATCATCGGAAATTCGCCACTCAAGGTACCACTCAAGCCCCTCAGCACTTCCGGTAGCAGAACCATAAAGACGGCGCCGAAGATAGAGCCGATAATACTTCCCATACCGCCAATAATAATCATCGCCAGATACTCGATGGAAACCCCGATGGTAAAATGTTCCGGGGTGATGATGGTCACATAGTGAGCCCATAAAGAACCTGCGATACCGGCCAGAAAAGAGCTGAAAGCGAAAGCCAACAACTTGTACTTGAAGAGATTGACACCCATCACCTCAGCCGAAATATATTGATCACGTATCGCAATGAAAGCGCGGCCGGATCTGGTTCTGACAATATTTTTAGACATAATGGTGGCGAGAATCGCCACCGTACCAATCAGGTAAAAATATTTTAAGTCGGTGTCGAAAGTAAAACCCATGATCGAAGGAAAATCGACCATCTTACCCAAAACCCCATTAGTAACGGGCTCGACATGAACCATCAGATATTCGATGATAAATTGAGCCGCCAGGGTGGCGATGGCCAAATAGAGCCCCTTCAGGCGCAAAGAAGGGATCCCGAAAACCATGCCGAACATAGCCGTAATCAGGCCGGCACAAGGCATGGCGATAAAAAAAGGAATGCCTAAATCCATCACCAGATAGGCGGAAGCGTATGCCCCGATACCGAGAAATGCACCATGCCCTAACGAGATCTGTCCAGTAAACCCGGTCAGGATATTGAGTCCTAAAGCACCGATAATCGCAATCCCGATCATGTTACAGACATAGAGAACATAGTTGTCAAGAAAATGGGGTATGATACATAGAAAAATCAGAAAGGCGATAAGCCAGAATTTGGAAAAAAAGGTCTGAAAGAGAACCATGTCCTCTTTATAACTGGTTTTATAATCACCACAAATATGTGCGCTCATTTAAAGCCTCAATTAATATTAAACTTTTTCGATCTCTGGTGTACCAAATAAACCATAGGGCTTGACCATCAGGATGATAACCAAAACGACAAAGGGAACCACCTCTTTAGTACCGCCACCGATGATGGGATCAAGATAGCCTCCGGTCATCGCTTCGAGGACGCCGATGAGTAGACCTCCAACAATCGCCCCGGGGATACTGTCAAGCCCACCCAAGATAACGGCCGGAAAAACTTTCAAGCCAAAGAAACCTAATGAGACATTAACAACATTGATATTGCCGAGAAAAACTCCACCGACACCGGCAACCAAAAAGGCGATACACCAAGCCATGGCGAAGACTTTTTTGACACTGATACCCATCGAGAGCGCCGCCTGCTGATCATCAGCCACGGCGCGCATGGCAATCCCCGATGAGGAGTAACGAAAAAAGAGGGTAAACAAGCCTAAAAAGAGGATTGCGAAACCAACACTCCAGATATAGACCTGCGAGATTACCACCGGTCCTAAGTGAATCGGTACCTGGGAAAAAAACTGCGGGTAGACCCGGTTATTAGGCCCCCAAATAACCAGCACGAAACATTTCAAAACACTGGAGAGACCGATTGTCAGCATGATAATCGAGATGATCGGCTCCCCGATCATCGGCCGCAAAGCCAGACGTTCAATTATCAATCCGAGAACCACGGTGACCACCATGGTCAGAACAAAAGCAATCCAGAATGGAATATGAAGTTGGGCCACCATTGCCAGGCAGACATAGGCGCCAACCATGAGAAACTCACCCTGGGCAAAATTGATGACTCCGGTAGCCTTGTAGATCAGTACGAACCCTAAAGCGACCAGGGCATAGATACTACCAACCACAACTCCACTCACCAGCAGTTGAAGAAAAAAATCCATCGTGACAATCGCCTCCTGAAAAACCGGACTTAAAACCGGCTATTTAATACTTTTCACTTTAACGTCAGTTTTTAACTGCCTGGTCTTGCCGTCCTGGTACTTGATAATCGTCTCGATATGGATAACATCCTTATCTGCATACATTCCTTCGATGATCTCGGAGTATTTTTCATCAACAAAACGGCGCCGTACCTTGCGGGTTCGGGTCAGCTCATCGTCATCGGCATCAAGTTCCTTGTAAAGTAGAACAAACTTGTTAATCCAGGCCGCCTCGGGCAGATTCTCATTGACTTTAGCAATCTCTTCCTGAATCATGCCGTAGATGGGATCCTGTGAAGCCAGATCGGTATAGGTGGTATAAGCCAGACGGTTACTTTCAGCCCACTTGCCAACAATCTCAAAATCGATACAGACCATAGCCACGATATAGTTACGCTCGTGGCCAATGGCGACCGCCTCCTTTATAAAAGGGCTGAATTTAAGTTTGTTTTCAATAAATTGCGGGGAGAATTTGGTACCATCGACCAAAGTCATAACATCTTTGACCCGATCGATAACCACCAAGTGACCCTTATCATCAAAATAGCCGGCATCGCCGGAGTGAAGCCAACCATCGACAATAGTTTCGTCGGTGGCCTTCTGGTTCTCATAATAACCCATAAAAAGTGAGGAGCTGCGGGAAATGATTTCGCCCTCTTCGGTGATCTTAATCTCGGCCCCGGGGATCGGCTTACCGACGGAATCGAAATCGATATCACCGTCACGATGAATACATGAAATCCCGGAGATCTCGGTCTGGCCATAAATCTGCTTGAGATTAACCCCAAGAGCGTGAAAAAAACGGAACGTATCAGGGCCCAAGGCGGCCCCCCCGGTCGAAGCACTACGAATGTTAGTAAAACCGAGGCGATCCTTCAAAGCCCGAAAAACCAGACAATAGGCGATCCCGTATTTAATTTTGTCACTCAGAGAGGGGGTCTTTTTCTGAAATTTAAGATCGGCCCAGTGGTAGCCGATCGGCAGACACTGGTTATAGACAAAGCGTTTAAAAGGTGATGCATCCATGATTTTGACCTGCACCATGGCAGCCATATTCTCCCAGACCCGGGGCGGTGAGAACATCACGTGGGGACCAATTTCCCGAACATTATCCTGAGCAGTTTCCGGTTTTTCAGGGAAATTGACCGTAAAACCAAAAAGCAGGGAGCTCGAGATTGCCATCATCTGTTCACCAATACAGGGCAGAGGCAAGAAGGAGACAAACTCGTCACTCTCGTACTTTTTGTCAACCTCTCCCAGCTTGCGGGCCATATGCACCAAGTTTCTATGACTTAAGAGAGAAAGCTTGGGGTCACCGGTAGTTCCCGAAGTGGTACAGATCGAGGCGGCATCCTCTTCCCTGGTAGCTTCTACTTTGAGATCGAAAAAACCCGGATTCTCCTCTTCGTAACGTCGCCCCATCTCTTCAACATCCGGAAAATAGAGGAGCTTGGGGTCATCGTAAGTCCGCATACCCTTAGGGTCGTGGTAGACTATGTATTCAACTGAGGGTAACTCATCCTGCATATCAAGAATTTTGTCGCACTGCTCCTGATCCTCGGCAATCACAAATTTTGACTGCGAAAGATTGATGATATAGGAGACCTCCTTAAGGATTGAATCCTGATAGATGCCGATGGGAACCGCCCCGACGCACTGCGAAGAGAGTTCTGCATAGATCCATTCCGGCCGGTTGTCACCGATAATCGCGACCTTATCATCTTTTTTTAAGCCCAGCGACACCATTCCCAGACAGAAATACTTGACATGTTCGTAGTACTCCTGCCACGTAAAACTCTGCCAGATGCCGTAATCTTTCTCCCTTAAAGCATGTTTGCTATGGCCGAACTTTTCGGCCTGCTGCTTTAAGAGTTTGGGTAAAGTATCTCCTGTCATAACCTGTCCTTTAACCCGCTCTTCCGGCCAGAAAAACCGAATCTTCATCGCCGAGATAAGCGTTAATTACAACTGGATTCTCCTGAATTTCCTGTGGGGTTCCGGAGGCCAGCAATTCACCAAAATTGAGCACCGTCACCTTATCGGATATATCCATGACGACGCCCATATCATGTTCAATCAGAAGAACCGTGGTATCCCGTTCCCGATTAATATCAAGAATAAAGCGGGCCATATCTTCGGTCTCTTCCAGGTTCATCCCGGCCATGGGCTCATCAAGCAAGAGGAGCTCAGGTTCCAGAGCCAGGGCCCGGCCCAGCTCGAGACGTTTCTGCAAGCCATAGGAGAGCGTACCGACCGGCTTTTTGCGAATATGTTCAATCTCAAGAAAATCGATCAAATCCTCGACAAATTCGCGATGACGCAACTCCTCTTTTTGAGCTTTACCAAAGAAGAGTCCACCGCTGAAAAGTCCCGATTTCATATGGATGTGGCGCCCGAGAAGAAGATTATCGATAACCGTCATACCCTTGAAAAGCTCAACATTCTGAAAACTGCGGGCAATTCCCAAAGGAGCTATCTTGTGCGGCGGTAAAGTGGTAATCTCTTTACCTTTATAAAGAATTCGTCCGCGCTGCGGCCGATAGAGGCCGCTGATAACATTAAACATACTCGATTTTCCCGCCCCGTTGGGGCCGATAACCGAGTAGATATCCCCTTGCTCCACCTTGAAGCCGACATTGAGTAGGGCATTGACCCCGCCAAAACTCAAAGAGACGCTCTCAGCTTCCAAGATGACCTGCGGTGCGGACGCTGTTTTCCCTTCCCCCATAACCCAATTTCCTTAAAAAAATATCGTAAAACATCTTTATATATTCACCCAACTATACTACAATTATTCATTTGTCAATAAAAAACACCCTCTAAATAAACGCTTAATTACCTTAAGTTTACATTTTCAATTCAAAATCAAAAAGCACTTACAGCTTTAAACAGTTGCACCAAACGTTGATTTAGCTAGCCTCATTAAAGAAAGAATAATAACAACAACAAAACCTGCAAACACCGAAAACCGGCCAATTCATAGCAACAAAAATCTTGACAACAATACCAGCTTGACTATAAGGGTGGCGCGGCCTACAAGTTAAAGAAAAACCATTAAACCTTGAAGATTACACAAAAACCACGGCTGCCTCAGGAAATTATGCCCCCGACAACTCAAAATCCAGCCGATCAAACCCTGAAACGTTATCGCATCGGGGAGATCGGCAAACTGCTCGATCTCAGCACCAGAACCATTCGCTATTATGAAGAGATCGGCCTGCTCAATACCGTCAAACGGATTGAGGGTGGAAGGCGCATCTATACTGAGGACGACTTACGCCGTTTGCGTTTCATCAAGAAATTGAAACTTTTAGGACTCTCTCTGGGTGAGATGGCCGAACTTGAAAACCACTACAACCGACACCGCACCAACAAAAAGGTTCTACCCAAAGTTGCTGAACTTCTGCATCGCCATAGCAACGAAATTGAATCCCGACTCCACGAACTCGGCAAACTCAAAAAAGAGATAAATGATTACCTCAGCCACATAGAGAGCAAAATCAACGCCTCCTAATCTGTAATCTGTACTCAGTGGGCAGTGGGCAGTGGGCAAAGAAAAACACAGGCTCATTATATAACAAACATTCAAACATTTTTATTATATTCGGCCAACCGATCTAAATGATATCTCTCCCTCCTGACCTGCCACCTTCATACAAATTGGTTCCAGCCTTAGAGATCGAACAACGCCTTAAACTTGCGCAAATAGCACTTGGCGAGTCTGAGCTAGACGGTCTCTTAATCCTCCAGAATATTGACCGTTACTACTTCACCGGCACCTTACAAGATGGCATTCTCTGGCTCCCGGCTGAGGGCGCTCCAATTTTCTGGGTGCGCCGCAGCCTGGAACGGGCCCGCCAGGAATCTCCCCTGCAAAATCTACTACCCCAACCTATCGACAGCTCAAAACTGGAAACCGAATTACGCTCTGCAGTTGCGCCGCAAAGCCGTATTGGCCTCGAAATGGATGTCGTTCCAGCTCGCTTGGCTGCCCGTTTTCAAAGGCTGTTACCGGAATCCTGTTTTATCAGTGACGCCTCTCCCCTAATCCGTAACTTACGAGCTTGCAAAAGCCCGTACGAAGTCTCCTGCATTAAAAAAGCGGCCACCATTATGGATAAGGTCATGGAACATGCCGCATCGGTTCTAACCATTGGCATCAGCGAAGTTGAGCTTATGGCCGAACTTGAACATCAGGCCCGGCGCTTGGGACATCTCGGTATAGTTCGCATGCGAGGCTGGAATAGTGAGCTTTTTTTCGGCCACACCATAAGCGGCAGCGATGCCGCACGACGCGGCTACCTCGATTCACCAACCAACGGACTCGGCTTAAGCCCGGCTTTCCCCCAAGGGGCCAGCCAGAACTTGATTCAAGAGGGAATACCGATAAGCATTGATTTTATGGTCAACTATGAAGGCTACCTAGCTGACCTAACCAGAATGCTCTGCATCAACGGTCCCGGAGAAAGTTTTTGCCGGGCCCACCAGAATCTGCTCGCCCTCAACCACGAGCTTGTATCCGTCTTACGACCCGGAAGCGAGTGTGGTAAAATCTTTGACCTGGCGCAAAAAATCGCCAAAGATTATGGTTTCGCTGACTACTTCTTGGGACACGGACCTGACCAGGTCAGCTTCGTCGGCCACGGCGTTGGCCTCGAAGTCGACGAGTTCCCCTTCATCGCCCGCGGCAACCGCATGCAGCTTAAAAGCGGAATGGTTGTCGCCCTGGAACCTAAACTTACGTTTCCACCCGGCCATCACTCCCCTGCCCCCCACAACAAAGTCCCGGCTTCCGCAATAACCACGGAAACCACCTACCTGATAACTGATGACTCCACCACCACCCTCACCCTCTCACCTGAAAAGATTAACATTTTATTAAGATAACATTAAAAATATCTAAAAATCAGTTGACAAACAACGGTTGAAATGATATTTCGACACGGACTTCCTAGAAAGCTGTTATAGAAATATGACAATTTTTTACAGAAATTTTAATTAAGAACTATTAATTTTTGTCGCTCATCTACCTAGCTGATCTCAGCAGAAAGCTATAGAAAAGGGGGGGGGGAGTAATATTAAGTTTCTGAGAAAGGCAACAAGGCGGCAGACAACCAGACAACCGACCAAGGGACTTAAAGTAGCACATTAAATTTGGTGAACGAAGCGATCGTAAGTGAGGGTACTTATGAGAGGATTGACTTCGTGCCAATTAATTTAGTTGATAAGGTGGAAGTTTTAAGCAGTTCAATTTAAGAAAAGGAGTAACACAGATGAAAAAGAGTTATCTAGCATTAATGGTGAGCGTTATTTTTATTCTCGCCACGGTCGGCTCATCATTTGCCGCCATGGGTGAAGGTACCGTAAGCGCCAAGAAGGGCGTCGACCTGACCCTCTCCGGCAGCAACCGTTTTATCCCGACCTACTGTAACAACATGAACGATTTTGACAGCGATAAACATGATGGTGTCACCTTGGATGAAGGCGGCTTTTACTCCGGTTTTTTTGTCCGCAACGAACTTCGTTTAGCATTTGCCGGCACAGGCGAAAACTTTGGCTTCCGCGTCATCCTTGAAAATGATATCCACTACA
>DAOWIX010000061.1 GCA_030640695.1 Deltaproteobacteria bacterium
AGAAGTCTGCAACGAAACTCAGAACTTCTATATCATGGTGATCCTCGACAGCAACATCACCATTATGATCCCCAAAAACAACACCACAAACGTCGGCTTACGCCGACTGGTCAACCAGGATGAGATCAAAGAGGTCTACACCACCCTGAAACGCCGCCGCGTTAAACTCTCACATCAGACCTGGAATAAACGCTACAAACAGTTCCATGACAAAATCAAGCGCGGTTCACTCTTCGAGGTAGCCGAGGTATTCCGCGACCTCAACCTAATCAGCATAAACAAGGAACTATCCTTTGGCGAACGAAAAATGATGGAGACCGCCAAGCATCTGATTGTCTCCGAGTTGGCCTTGGCCCGAGCCCTGCAGGAGAGTGACGTGGAGAAAGAGATCCAGGAACTCTTTGCCGATCAACAAAACGAATCTTGACCTCAAACTGACGCAACCAAACCCAAGACCCTTTAAATTCTCAACCACCTTAACCGGATCTTCCGAACCTCTGACCAATTAACAGGATAATCGTTGCTCATAATTCGCGCTTTTTTTACCCTTGCGGCGGCCCTGCTCTCCTTTCAGATTGCCAAAGCCCAGTTCAACCGAATTGATTACGCCTGTGTCGCTTTCTTCATTGCCGGTGCCCTTGTCGTATACCTCTTTTACCTGATCAGCCGCCTCAAAAGAACCCCCTTAAGAACTCTATTAGGCGGGTTCACCGGTATGGTTGTAGGCCTCTTTATAGCCAACCTCCTACTCCGAGGGGCCCCTTTTGTCGACCTCTTTGACAATCCCAGAACCAACTTCACCCTCTATCTTCTGGTCTACTCTCTCCTGGCCTATGTCGCCCTTGAGGTCGGCCTCAAGAAAGGGGATGAATTTGACCTCATCCGTTCCCTGATCACCAAAAAACGTGATGATCAGGAAAAAATCGTCGACACCTCGGTTATTATTGATGGCCGGATTGCCGATGTCTGTGAAACCGGATTTATTGAAGGCATCTTGATTATTCCCCAATTCGTCCTGCACGAATTACAACTCGTCGCCGACTCTTCTGACTCCCTGAAAAGAGTCCGAGGTCGCCGTGGGCTGGACATCCTTAAACGCATCCAGAATCAAGCCAAGGTGCAGATCCATATTACCGAAGAGGATTTTCCGCGGATCAAAGAGGTAG
Source organism: Deltaproteobacteria bacterium (assembly GCA_030640695.1). Classification (GTDB taxonomy): domain Bacteria; phylum Desulfobacterota; class Anaeroferrophillalia; order Anaeroferrophillales; family Tharpellaceae; genus Tharpella. The sequence goes on from DAOWIX010000061.1 coordinate 1,167, forward strand.
ACGCAAAACTTGTCGCTCTGGCCAAAAAAAGAGATGCCCAGATTTTAACTAACGACTTCAACCTCAACAAGGTGGCAGATCTCCAGGGAGTTGGGGTTTTGAACCTGAATCAACTGGCTGAAGCCATGAAACCTCTGGTTCTGCCCGGCGAAACCCTCGATGTTATGGTCTCCAAAGAGGGCAAGGAGCCGATGCAGGGGGTTGCTTACCTCGATGATGGTACCATGGTGGTTATCGACCAGGGCCGGCATCTGGTTGGCGAAGCGGCAAAGGTCACCGTAACCAGCGTCCTCCAGACTACGGCCGGACGCATGATCTTTGCGAGACGTCAAAATGGTTCGTGAGCCGGTTCAAAGGCTAGCTTATGCAGTTATTGTCGCGGCCGGCAGTGGCCGCCGCTGCCCCGGATCGCAAACTAAACAATTCCTCGACCTATGTGGTCAACCACTCTACCTGTGGAGTGTCCAGACTTTTCAACAATGTCCTGAAATTGCCGGCATCGTCATCGTCGGCCCCAAACACAACTATCAAGCCCTACTCGAAATGCAACAGGAAACCGCCATTTTTGACAAGGTCATGAAGGTCGTTGCCGGGGGCGAAAGCCGTACGGAATCGGTCAGTAACGGGGTTAGCGCTCTGGCGGCAGCAGACAACGATATCCACAAATCAGACCCGATCCTGATTCACGATGGTGTCCGCCCTTTGGTCACAACCGAACTGATTATAAACGTTGCAAAACAGGTCGGCCCCAAACAGGTCGCCATCCCGACCACAACCCCGACCGCAACAGTTAAAAAAATAGTCGGCAATACCATTACTGAAACTATTGCCCGAGAGCAACTCGGACTCGCCCAGACCCCCCAAGGGGTGCCCTACGAGTTACTTTGTGAGGCGCTTAAACATTGGCGCCAAAATCCGGCTACCCCAATAACCGACGAAGGAGCTCTGATTGAAAATCTCCCCCCCAACAAACGGGCCGAAGTTACCATTTTAAACGTACCGGGTGAACCCTATAACCTGAAAATAACTTTCCCGGAAGATCTACGGCAGGCGGAGGCTATCTTGCTCAGGGAAACGAATAATGCAATTGCATTCAAACCGCGCCAAGCTACCGGATTCGGTTATGATGTCCACGCCTTTGCAGCATCAAGAAAATTGATTCTGGGCGGCATTGAAATCTCTGGACACCCTGGACTCGCCGGCCACTCTGATGCCGATGTCCTGATTCACGCTTTAGTCGATGCCCTGCTCGGTGCAGTTGGGGCTGGCGATATTGGTCAACACTTCCCCGATCACGACCCAGCTTTCAAAAACCGTAGCAGTCTCTATTTTCTTGAGCGGGCCCTAACGATTGTTAAAAAGAGAGGTTTCAAACTGGAGGCAGCCGACATCACGATTGTCGCCGAGCAACCAAAACTGGCCCCGCACATCCCAGCCATGCTAACGATGCTGAAAAAGACAATCGCCTCACCTTGCCAGCTTAACATCAAGGCAACAACCAGTGAAGGCCTAGGATTTACCGGCCGGCGGGAAGGAATCGCAGCTTACGCCGTAGCTACCGTAATTGCGGACTGACCCTGCCAATCCTTGCCATGACAGCCAAGCCTAGACTTTCACTACCCAATCACCTCCCCAACCATATCACCTCGCTCTTTGACAATAAAGAGAGGGGCTGGACGCTGGCCTTGTGCCTCTCGCTTGCTCTGCACGTAATCATACTGCTTCCCTCATCGATCCTTAAAAATCGACCTTTAATTAACTCCGGCAACTTCATGGAAGTTAAACTGGTCACCCCGCAAAAAACGCTGCGCAAACCAGCAAAAACCTCTCAACCACCAGCCAAACCAGACTTTAAACGAAAAATCAAAACCAAGATCAATAAAAAACCGGCTGTCTTAAAAAAGCAAAAAGTCATCCCAAAAGAGTCACCCTTGGCCCGACGCAAAAGTATTCCCAAGAAAAAAACGGCCTTGACCGACAACAAACTTACCGAAATCAAAGAAAGGCTGGCTCGACAACAGGAGGAAAAGAGACTCGATGATATCCGGCAGCGTCTCCGACAGGAGTCATCACCCGCAGCTAAAGCCCTACAAGCAAGTCTCACCCAAACCTACCAGATGCAACTTAAAGCATGGCTGATGCGCAACTGGCACTTGCCCGAACATCTTCTTAATAGCGGCCTTGTTTCAACTATCAGCTTGACTATCGACGCTTCCGGCAATCTCCTCATCCAGAGTGAAGAGAAATTATCAGACAATCCGATATTCGACAATGCCATGCGCCTGGCCGTCACTAACGCGATTCCGTTTCCGCCCTTTCCGGCAAAACTTAATATTCCTCAGGAAGAGTTTGTCATAACCTTTGACCCTAACAACATAAAGCAGTAATCAATGGTCAGTAAAAAAACATCACGGACACAAACAACAATGCAGTAATGTCCGGCCAGGTAATTGCGACCCAATATCCCTAGGATCCGCCTAAGCAAACTTCTAACCGGACGATAATAATAACGATGGTATCAATTATGAAAAACAGTAAATATCTCTTGCCGAACTCGATAATAGCAACCCTCACTTTGATTCTTCTTGCCGTATGTATCACGGCCGGGGTGCCCGCCCGACTTGAAGCTCGCGTCTACCTGGAACTCGACTCCCCCAACTTACGCCGCATTCCCATAGCCGTAGCCCCTTTACAACCTTTGTGCGGAAGCCAGGAAGACGAGAAGAGTGCTCTGATCGGACGAAAAATACTGATCGACGACCTCGAATTTTCCACTTTTTTCGAACTTCTAGATGACACTTCGAGTTACCTCGAAGAACCTAAAAGCTGCAATCTCTCACAAGGAAGTTTCGATTTCCGCAACTGGTCATTAATCGGCGCTGAACTACTGATCAAGACGGGCTACTCATTAAGCGGTGAAAAGCTGGTCGTTGAATTCCGGCTTTATGACACCCTGGCCGGTAAGATGATAGTTGGCAAACGTTACCGTGGCCGAACCAAGAACATCCGCCTGCTGTTCCATAAATTCGCTAACCAGGTGGTCGAAAGCATCACCGGACTACCGGGAGAATTCACCTCAAAGATTGCCTTCTGCGGGCGCCTTGGAGACGAGCCCGCCCAAGAGTTGTACAGTTGTGATTACGATGGTCATGAACGCCGCCAGATCACCCGCAACAAATCCATTAACATCTCACCAGCCTGGTCCCAGGACGCCAACAAACTGGTCTACACCTCATATCGACGCAACAATCCGGATCTCTACCTGATTGATTTTATGAAGGGTAAAGAGTCCCTCCTGAGCAAGCGGCCGGGAATCAATGCGGCGGCTGCCTGGTCTGCAGATGACCGCCATCTGGCCCTCATGCAGCGCTATGAAAATCATAGTGAGATCAGCATCATCAAGGCCGGATCAGGAGAGACCTTGCGACGCCTGACCCAGAGCAGCGCCAACCAGGCTTCCCCCTGTTGGTCTCCAGATAACAACGAAATCGCTTTCGTCTCCGACCGCAGCGGCACCCCCCAAATTTATATAACCACAACTCAAGGCGGTCGCTGGCGGCGCCTGACAACAAAAGAGAGTTATAACGCCAACCCGGACTGGCCAGCCCACAACGACAAGATTGTTTTTACTTCCAAAATAGATGGAATTTTCCAAATCTGTACGATAAAACCTGACGGTACGAATCACCATCAACTCACCTTTTCCCGAACCAACTGTGAAGTTCCCGGCTGGTCCCCTAATGGCCGTCATATCATCTTCACAAAAAAAGTTAACGGCATCCAACAGCTCATGGTGATGGATGAAAAAGGTCGCAATCTCAAACAGTTGACCTTTGACAAGGTAGATAAAAAAAACCCAAGTTGGTCTGCCAACCGCTGATTTTCAGGGCCCAGATTTGACAAGAAGTCGTATCACAACAAAAACAACCTTTACGAACCATGGGAAAAGCCCATAAAGGTTCTTAAATATTTGTTATTAGCTTGATTTTTTACGTTAAAGCAGTTATGAAACTGAATCAGACGATGTTTTAGATTTTTATAATTAGTAGTTTCATTAAAATCAACCCCCCCCCAGCAGTCAAAAGGAGTCTCTCGATGAAAGCGGCAAAAGTAATTCTGGCATTGGTCCTGGCAGCAAGTTTAATGTTTACATTTACCAGTTGTACATGTAAACCCGGAGACATAGAAGAAGAAAAGGTCACCCAGCCCGAGGCTATGAGTACGCCATCAGCAATCTCTTCGACCTCTGAAATTGTCAAACCGACAGCGGTTACCGCGGGCGTCATTAAGGTTGGCAATCGCATAGTCGACATTGGTGATAAGATCTATCCGATCTATTTTGACTTCGATAAATCCGCATTACGGAGCGACTCCCGTGAGACCTTAAGTGAACTGGCTCAATGGATGAAGAACAACCCATCGGTTGATATCCGCATTGACGGTAACTGTGATGAACGCGGATCCAACGAATACAACTTGGCCTTGGGCGAAACCCGGGCTGCGAGCGCAAAAAAATATCTGGTTTACCTCGGCATCTCTCCGGATCGACTGGAAACTATGAGTTATGGCGAAGAGAAACCCTCATGTAGCGATGCAACTGAAAATTGCTGGAGTAAAAACCGGCGAGACGATTTTACAATCACGGGGAAATAACCTGATTAATCTTACAAATCAATTTGCTAGAATCTATTTGTAAACAAAAAAACTGGTGAAGGCTACAGGCGTAAACTTAAAGATCGTGCGCCTGTAGCCTTCCTCTTACAAATAGACTACAAAAGCTTAAAAAAAACTGCATGGTTCTGGCACTGCTGGACAAGGGTTGATCCTATGGCACAGTACAACCGGCTTACCGTTACGCTAACCATCATAATGCTCGCCATAAGCACTGGATGCATCAATGGCAGCGGTCAACTTCAAGAACAACAGGGCATCTACAAACGCTTGGGCGCAATTGAGCAACAACAAGCCGCCCTGACCCGCCAAAGCACAAACTCTCAACAAAAACTCATAGCCGACACCAATATCCGCCTCGACAATCTGGAAAGAGAGATTAAACTCTTAAGCGAAGCTGTAGAAGACAGTATTGCCCGCCCTGAAGAGATCCAGACCACTGACAAGTTTGAGTACGAAAACATAATTGCAAGCCTCGAAGAGCGCCTCCAAAAACTTGAAAAGGGGACAGTTGCAACCACTCCTTCCGGGGGGAGTCCGATGCTCCCCACTCCAACAACAACCACAGCCCCCCCCAAAGCGGTTCCGCTCCCGTTACCAGGGGCCCGCGAGAAAGCCCTATATGATGATGCACTCGCCGCCTTCAAACGTGGCAACACCAAGACTGCAAAGGATAAATTCAATAAATTCATCGCCTCCTTCCCAGAAAGCAGTTATAAAATAAATGCCCAATTCTGGATAGCTGAATGTTTTTACAAAACCAAAGATTATGCTGAAGCAATCATCAAATACGATGCAATTATCGCCGGGCACCCACAACACCCAAAAGCTTCCAGCGCTTTACTGAAACAAGGTTTTGCCTTTATTCAACTCGGAGATGCAACAGATGGGAAATTGATTCTTGAAAAAGTTATAACTAACTACCCGGCAAGTGATCAGGCCGAAATTGCTCGTCGAAAACTCGCAACCATAAAGTAAGTGGTGCCTTGAACAGTGACATGGCACTTTTAATGCTTACAGAATACCCCGAGAGTGTGTCCAGGAATTTCAATTTTTTCTCAAATCGAACCATACTTAAGAAAATTTACACCGGCATATGTATAATATTCCGAGGATATTTTTTAGGCATAGTGATAAGTTGGGGAAAAGAGTACTTTCTGACAGACTAGCGGCGGACAATCTGACGTATCGAATTTAACACAAGTCCTTCATAAAGATTACTTATCGGTAATTAACCTCTTGAAATTAATCAAATATGTTATTTCGCAAGGACAAAACCTTACTTGGACTTAATATCGGCTCAGGTTACGTCAAACTGGTCGAACTAAAAGGTTCGGGAAGTGTTTACACATTAAACAATTTTGGCATGGCCGCTTTACCGGCTGATGCTATTGTCGATGGCACGGTCATGGACACAACCGCCATCGTCAGCGCAATTGTCAACCTTGCCGCGAACCTCAAAATAAAAAAGAAAAGAATCTGCACATCTATCTCCGGACATTCTGTTATTGTAAAAAAAATCACCCTCCCACTAATGGATGAAAACACAATTGAAGAGACCATCCATCAAGAAGCAACCCAACACATCCCCTACGATATCAATGATGTTAACCTCGACTTTCAAATCCTAGGGCCCAACCAGACTAACCCTGAAAATATGGATGTGATACTGGTTGCCGTCAAAAAAGAGACTATCAACGACTACCTGCTGCTTGTCGAAGATGCTGGATTTGTACCTGTAGTTGTCGATGTTGATACCTTTGCTTTAGAAAATTCTTACGAATACAACTATGAAGGGGAGGATAAAAAAATTATTGCCCTGGTTGATATCGGAGCCAACCTAACCTGTATAACCATCCTTGATGAAGGCGTCACCTGCTTTTCTCGCAATATCACATCTGGAAGCCGTTTGATCACCGAACAATTACAAAAGAAATTCTCCTTGAACTATGAGAATGCCGAACTTCTAAAGATGGGTTGTGCCAACAGCAGTAAAACGAAAGGGACAGATGCACTCTCCGCAATCAATGAAGCGGCCTTTTCGATAGTTAATGAGATCGGTAAAGCGATTGATTTCTTCCACAACTCCGCCATGACCGAAGGACGAGTAGAAAAGATAATTCTCAGCGGTGGCGGAGCCAAAACTCCAAACATAGTCCAGTCGATCACCAAAAACACAAACATTGAAACCGAGATCATCGATCCGTTTCGCAACATCATAATCTCAGAAAAACAGTTCGACCTTGAATACATCAAAACCATTGCTCCCATGGCTGCTGTGGCCACAGGATTAGCCCTGCGCAAGGATGAGGCCGTACGCTGATGATTCACATCAACCTTCTTCCAGCCAGAGCTGAACGACGAAAAGAGCTCATCCGCAAGCAACTTTCTATTGCGGCATTGACCATACTATTTACAGTCGCTGCGATGGGCCTCTTATTTTATCGAGTCCAGTCCCAATATAACCAAACCCAAAGCACGCTGCAGCGAACCAACAAAAAGATCAAACAGCTTGAGCCGGTCATTAAAAAAATTGATCAATATAAAAAGCAGAAGGAGGAGATCAGTAAGAAAATTGCTGTTATCATTGATCTTGACCGCTACCGCCTTGCTCCGGTTGTGATCCTATCGGATCTCAACCGACAACGACCGGAAAAACTCTGGTTCACAAACCTCAAAGAGAGTAGCCAACATCTAACCATTAGTGGAGTTGCGGTTGACAATGAAACTATCGTCAGTTTTCTCAACAATCTCAAGCTGTCGGCCCCACTCAAAAATGCGGATCTTACGCTCTTACGCTCTCAGACAATACAGGATCTCAAGTTAAAAGAGTTTACTATCAGCTGCTCTCTTGACTTAACCTCTTTGCCAGAGCTGCTGAAAATTCCGAAAGTATCCCCGGAAAACACTCAGCCGGGAAAAGTTAACCCTGACGCAGTTAACCCTGACACAGTTAACAAAGATGAGCAAGATGGCTGATTTTAATTTTGATTTTTTACATAGCTACTCCCCTCTGAAAAGGGCTCTGTTGCTAATTGGAATAACAGCTGTAATTGCTGGAATATTTATCTATTTCATCTACGTTCCAAAACTAAACGAGGTCAAAAAACTCGACCGTAAACTCAAGCAGGCTCAGGTAAAACTCCATCAAACCCAACAGATTGCGAGCCAACTCCCTGAATTTGAAGCTGAAATTGCAAAGCTTAACCTGGCCTTTAAAAAAGCCCTGAATAAACTGCCTGACAACAAAGAAATTCCTGATCTTCTCCTAAAGATCACTAAACTTGGCAAGGATGCCAGACTGACATTTAATCTTTTCCAGCCTCTGGCTAACCGCAACAAAGATTTTTATGCTGAAGTTCCAATCGACATCGAGGTTCACGGCAGTTATCATGCGGTTGGACGGTTTTTCAGCAAGATCTGCTCAATGCCAAGAATCGTAAATATATTCGGATATAGCTTGGGTAACTACGAACCGATTGAAGGTGAGGATTTTCTGAAAACACGATTCCAAGCTGTAACCTACACCTTCACAGACACCGCCATCCCGAAAAAGGTTACAAAGAAGCCGTAAATTAAATTCCATCTGTAGTTATTTAGCTTTTGTCCCACAAACATGCAACTGCAATAATTTTTGTAACTACTCAGCTAACCCGCAAATACAGGGTACACAATCCCGATTTCCTTCGGAGAATCTGGATATGTCCCCAGAATTTGCTTAAAATATCAATACTTGACACTTTTTTACTTACACTGAATAGTTACTAATTTTTTATAGTATTCGCATCTTTCGTCAAACTACATTTAGCAGTAAATATCTATGAAGAATCATTCCAAACATCTCACAGCGCTGGAATTGGCAATATGCACCCTCATGCTGGTACTATTGCTTCTGATATCAGTTAGCTCGGCGGCAGAAAAGAGCTTGGATCCAAGCCCGGTGAACTTAACCCCGGAAAAACTTGCCTCACTGGATACAAAAAAAGCACTTTTTACCTATGATTCGCTGGATCGACCTGATCCGTTTCACCCATTTATCGATTTTTCCCAGATTGAGCGTTCGATCCCCACAGACTCGACTAAGCTTCTCTCTCCACTAGAGAAATATGCATTAAATCAATTCAATCTAGTTGGCATCATTCTCGCGGGAGAGAACCATAATTATGCCTTGGTTGAGGATCCGGAACAGATCGGCTATACTGTAAGAGAAGGTGATAAAATCGGCAATCTAAGCGGCCAGGTAAAAGAGATAAAAAGTAACGAAGTCATCATTGAAGAACCCTATCTGGATATCTTCGACAAACAACAAATTCGGGCAATATCCTTAAAATTAAGAGAACTTGATGAAGATACTTATTTGTTACCTAGGATCGAGTGAAAATCTGCAAAGAAAGTTAACCACCTTTAGCCTTCTGCCTAAACAACCTGCATTGTTACAGGTGATTAATAATCTATGATGGAGCCGGATGATATGAATTACATCTCTAAAGTATGCCGAATGAAAAAAACAGCGGCTTTTTACTTGATCTTAATATTACTAATGACTGGTTTTTTTCCTAATTCTTCTCTTGCAGAAAACCATAAAAAAATTATCTCTTTAAACGCTTCGACTAAAGATAGCATCGTCTCTCTTATTTTTAACAGCACCGCAACCGGCACTATAGACTATAACATTTTCACCCTTACTGGGCCTCCCCGACTGATAATTGACTTTCCTGAAGCTCACTATGAAAAAATAGATGTCAACCAAATAATTCAAAAGAGCAGTTTTTCGCAGATGCGCTCATTCAACTATGAAGATAAGACTCGCATCGTGTTTGATACTGATTACGAATCGTTACCCCCCTTTACCCAAAAATCTACGGGCCAGACACTCACAGTCACACTCAGGAAGTTCGCTCCCGGCACGGCCAAGGTTGGTCTGCGAGAAAAAGCTAAAAAGAGCACCGCAACTAGACCCAAAAAAAATCGGCCCTTCAAACAGCATAACAATCCTATCACTGTCGATTTCAAAGGTACCGACATCCAGAATGTTTTCCGTTTTTTAGCTGAAATCAACCATCTCAATATCGTTATGGGAGATGACGTCAGCGGTACTGTGACCTTAAGGTTAAAAGAAGTTCCCTGGAAACAGGTTATGAGCATTGTTTTAAAAACCCACCAACTGGGCATGGATCGCGAAGGCAATGTTGTCCGCATCGCGCCAATTGAAGTTTTCACCAATGAACAACTCGCCCGAGAAGAGAAAAGACGGGCTTTAGCAGAGAGCAAAAAAACCGAGGAAGAGATTCAAGATACAGTTTTGAAGATTCTCAAGGTCAACTTCGCAGATATCGATGATGTTGCCAGCAAAATTGAAAATACCATTATCAGCGACCGGGGATCAGTTGAAACCGACCTCCGTACGAACTCTTTGATTATCAGCGACATTCCAGATCGTATTAGCCGCGCCGAAGCTCTCCTACGTGAACTTGACGAACCTGTACGCCAGGTTATGATTGAAGCCAAAATTGTCAAGGTTGAAAAGAAATCTGCCCAAGAATTCGGCGTTCAGTGGGGCGGTGCATGGGGCAAATCCAGCAATGATCGCTATTATGGGGTCTCCGGCAACAACTCACTCGGCGGTACCGGGCTACCTCCCGTTAGCGATGGCGGGGCCATCCCGGACATTGCCAGCTCCTACGCGGTCAATTTACCGGCCACTGGACTGACCAGTGGTATCGGGCTGATCTTCGGAAAAATTGATCAGTACAACCTTAATCTCAAACTCTCAGCCATGCAAGGCAATGGGAATGCTCATATTCTCTCATCACCAAAGGTTCTGGCTCTCAATCAACACGCAGCCCGGATTAATCAGGGCCAGCAGATCCCCTACCAGACTACCTCACAGGAAGGAACAACAACTGAATTCAAAAATGCTGAATTGAGCCTTGAAGTAACCCCAACCATCACAAATAATAATATGGTCTCAATGGTGGTTGTTGTCAGTAAGGATTCAAAAGGAGAAAACACCCAAGATGGTCCAGCGATCAACACTCAAGGGATCACCACCTCACTACTTCTAAAAGATGGCGAAACCGCTGTTGTCGGTGGCATCATTGAGAGCAGTAAAACAAAATCTAATCAGGATGTTCCGGTGGTCAGTAATATCCCGCTCTTAGGCTGGCTTTTCAAGCATGACTATAAAGATTCCGATCAAACTGAACTCATGATTTTCATTACACCGAGAATCATCAGGTAGAATTTACACAGTAACCATTCAGGTCTCCACCATAAAGCTGCAACAAATAGTGACGTACTTTGCTTTGCCCTCATAAACGGGGTCAAAGCTCGACAACCGGCGGGTGTGAATATTCGGAATTCCATTTGAAAAATATTTGCCACCGGTAATCAAGCATTGACCCCACTCCAGACAGTTTGTTTAAAAAAGGGTCCCAACATTGAAATCGATGTTGGGACCCTTTTTTATGAAAACCCTGGGTGTGCTACGCACCCAGTATCTGCAATGAAGCCAATCCTGATAGTTTGGAGGCAACCCTTGAAGTTACCTTTCCACAACTATTTCAACCTGACACCACTCACCGGCTCATCCTCGGCAACAACCACGCCATTGGCAATACATGTGTAACTGCCGCTAAATGTATCTTCAGTCAGAGCTGAAATCTTGTAGGTGTAGTCGTAGACCCCAATACTGAAAGTCATTACATAGCCGGATCCATCTTCAGAGTAGACCATTGTCGGATAATAGCCCGGCCAGGTTGCACTGATCTGACCATCACCGGGTTCAGTAACGACGAGATAGGTTGAATGCACCATATCAACATCATAGTACCTGGAAGTCACCTGCCAGGTGCCGGACAGAGAGTGGATATTAAGGCTCTGCATCTCCAGCAAGCCTTTATTAAAATCGAAGACCCCACCACTCGAGGCGTTTTTAACATAGGTGGCCATATAAAGGGTTCCACCCATATATTTAAAATCCGAAGCATTATTGAAAACTGCATCATCGGGCGGAGTTATTATTATACCGCCAAAGTTAAAATCATCGCCGCCATCATCCGGGTTTTGACCCTGACATAGGCTACATCCCAAGGGCCGGAAATCGACCTGACTCAAATCTAATTTTAAACCAGCATAAGCATTATTTAAATACCAGAGATTCTGCCAGCCGAATGATGCCTCATAGGGAAAAGGTTGCAATGTCCCGTTGTTAGTCAAAGCATAGATTTTACCTTCAGAGAGCGGATCGTGTGAAAAAATGACAAAAAGCTGGCCACTCTGGTTGGTCGAGGCACTGATCATCATCTGATAGTCGAGATCAGCCGTAAACGAATCAATATCAGAGATCACAAAATCAGCGTTGGCGGAACCCCGCAAGATGACAATATATTGAGTTCCCCAATCGATCTCTTCAAAAGGTATGGCAAGATCCTGGACTGGTCCAATATTAAAGTAGAGACCATCTTCAAAATAACCGGAGGTAGTGGGTTTGAATGTCACCTGACAAGTTAAAGTCCCGCCACCCGACCTGATTATATCACCACCGGCAATCCCGCTAATACTATAAGCATCAGTTCCGGTCACAGCTCCCTTAACCTGGAGATCACTACCCGAAGCATTGGTAATCGTCACACTCAAAACCGTGCTGCTAGCGATCTCGCTATTTGGAAAATTAAGGGTTGTCGGACTGACATCAATATCCATGCCGGAGCCCTGGAGATTAATCTCCTGAGGCAGTAAATCACTATCAAAAAGGATGCGCATAGTCGTACCGAAATCGCCCACCACATCAGGAGTAAAGGTCACGGTCGCAACTTTACTCACTCCTTCAGCCAGAGAACCGGCATCTAAACCATTGAGAGTAAAACGACTGTCAGGCAGATCAACGGCAACAATTTGAATTTCGACATTACCGGTATTGGTTATCACCAATGTTTCGGTTCTCGTCGTACCCAAAGCAACCTGGCCAAAAGAAAAAGCTTGCGGCGAAACTGTAACCGCTGGAGCTGAACTGTCAATCCCAATTCCGCTAAGATTAATATTTGACGCAGGCACCCCATTATCATAAAGAACCCGCATATCAGTACTGTAGTTCTGAGCCAAAAGTGGGGAAAAAGTCACCAAGGCATCAAGATTTCCATAGGCTGGAATAATACCGGGAATCCCGGAAACAACAAAAGCTGTTCCCGGCAGATCAACTGCAGTAATGACGACATCAATATTACCATTATTAGTAAACGTCAGATTGGCTGAATTAGTTTCTCCGATATTAACCTGGCCAAAATCTATATCAGCAGGTTCTACGACATCAGCATTTCCACCTTCACCTTGCCCACTTAAAACTATTTCAATAGTAGGTAATCCGTGGCTGAAAAAGACTCTTAAGAGACCATTGTAGGGACGAGCCTGAACCGGCTCAAAAATGACCTTGGCAAAATATTGGTTTCCGCCACCAATCGTATATGGTGCTTCTTGCCCTATAGTACCTTCATCATTAGGGTCGATACCATTTCCCGGCAGCCCCACCACCGTAAAGCCTGTGGATGGCATATCAGTTCCAATTATCGTAACATTCTCGATATTGGGATTTGTAAATGTAAAAAGTAATGTTTTACTCTCATTGACCATCACACTACCAAAATAACCTGATGTCGGGGAGACTGAAATAGATATCTGGGCATCTGTACCAGCTCCGGTACCAGTCAGACTGATCTCGGTTGGCGATAAGCCATTATCATAAAATACCCTGAGAGTTTCATTATAATACCTTGCAACTGTCGGAGAAAAAGTAACCAGCAGAGAAAATGTCTCACCAGCCAGTATCGTTGCCGGGAAGTCGGCAACATCGAAACCAGCGGTTGGCAAATCAGCACCGACAATTGCAATATCGACATTGCCGGTATTGGAGAAAGTAAAGAGCATTGATTTACTCTCTCCAGGAACCAAACTCCCAAAATTTCCTGAGCCGGGACTGACGCTGATACCGGAAACCGGCGGTACGCTGGGCACCCGCACCCCTTGGAGGTTAACAGTCAGGTTTGTGGCATCTGATTGAATTGTAAAATCGTCTATAAATGTGCCGTCAGTGGTCGGGGCAAACCTAATATATAGTTTGTAGCTGGCTCCCGGAACCAGATTAATAGATAAGCCATCAACCGATTCCAACTCCGGCGGCAGGGCAACGTATGCATAAGGGGCAGCCAAGGGCGTTACATAATCAATCTGAATCGTACTGTCGCCGGTATTTTTCATTTTAACCGACAAGGTCGGAGCTTCTCCTTCCTGAATTGAACCAAAATCGAGCAGAGGTGGAACCAAAGCTGTATCATCATCATTGAGAAGAATAAGCTGCGGTTGACCTAAAGTAAAACGCTGCCCATAAATATCGGAATTAGTTGTATTGAGGTTACGGGCATCTTTCCAGACGGCCATAAACTGATGGTTACCGGAGTTGTAAGCAGTAAGCGGATTATACTGGTTTGCAGGTTCTACGCAAACCGCATAATTCGTCCCCCGCAAACTCCCCTCGGAGTCGACAAACTGACCAAAAATATCAAGGTTTTCCAGTGAAACCTGAGAATTCCGGCCATCCTGCCAGGTCACGAAAAAGCGTTGGTTGGTTGAATCGATAGAGATTTGGGGTCGAGTCTGGTTGGAAGAGAGGATATTGTCATCCTGATCCCCGTCATCATTGGTATCCTGAAAACTGATCGGCAGGTTTTCCCCATAGAGGCCGCCACCCGAATAGAGCAATTGACCAAAAATTTTACTATGGACGCCATCACCGGCACCATCACGCGCATCCCGATCTTCCCAAGCCACCAGAAATTTCCGGTGACTTGTATCAAAACCCACCGCCGGATAAAAGCTGCTTTTTGCAGAGTTGTCAATTAACTGAGAATTAACCACAGTTTGTTCTATATATTTATCGAAAATACTAAAAATATGAACCAAACCATCATCATTATCCCAGTCATCTAAAACCATTTCAGCGGAAAAAATATCGTCAGAATCAGGGTAACCTTCACCTGAGTCAGGATCAGGCCAATCTACATATGTACAGGTCAAGGTCGCCCTTCCACGACTTCCTTCCCAGACAATCAGGGTTTCAGGTGATGATTCATCACAGGCAACCGTAATATTGTTAACATTTTTGAAATATTCATAGACATAGACATCTTCTTCAGATGATCGACTATGTGAGATGAGACGGACAGAGCGAATACTCTCTCTCACATCGTCAAATACATCGTCGGAGTCAGTATCGACCGGAATCGTACCACTGTTTCTGACGATCTCCGGAGTTCCAGCAACACCAGTTGCAGCATTAACAGTAACATAACTTGCGTAGCTCGAATCACCAAAATTCCACTGCGCCGTAATCGCAACTCTAGTACCACTATCCGTCCATGAGGCGACCCCAAACGGTTGCTCCTCAATCCGCTGCAAAGCATCGCGACTTTCAACCCAGACCACCCAAAACTGATCTCTTGCCGTATCATAGGCAGCCTTCGGCAATTTACGCGACTTCAGGCTATCTACACCGATAGAGGTGTAACCAAGAGCACTCTCACTACCCAATGTCGCCCCGGATGCACAATCTGTAGCCAGAGAAGAGATGTCGAGAAGGTTGTAATAGAGATAACCCGACGCCGCTGCACCTCGGGTATCCTGCCAGGCGATCAGAATATTATCGGTGCCGGCTACCGGCGGATCACTGTCGGGCGAGTTCCTGTAAGCAAGCGTCGGCACCGTCTGATTGCCGGAAGCCGTACTGATAACAATTTCATCGCCACACAAGGTGCCGTCATCATTAATAAAACGACCGTAAATATCAGAACCGGTGGCATTCCAGTTACGCCAATCCTCCCAGACCACAAACCATTTATTTTTGTCCGGCAGAGCGACAATAAAGGGGTTTTGCTGGTCGTCGCCAAGCAGAACCGGAGGCTCGGCACCACCATCTTCCACTGAAATGGGGATGTTAGAACCTTCATTTGCAGCCCATAGAGGGGCAACGAAACTGACCGTCAAAACGACAAACAACAAGAGCGACAGACAAATATACGACGCTGAACGATATGCATTGGAATTGGCATTCAGCCGAGCATTTATCATTCCTGTTGAACTCATACCCATCCCCCTAACCGGTATTGCCGGAAATAAAACATTACTCATGTTTAATTTTAAAAATATTTTTATTTTTTTGTACTTTTGATGGACTCGTGAAATTACGCTACAGCACCTCTATCCATTTGTTGATAAGAGATATATGGTAAATGGGCAGTTGTTTTTGCATGTTCAATTGTCATACTAACAAGATTACCTTTTTCATCAAGATCAATATATACATTTTCAGAAATTTCTTGAGTTTCTATTACCTGATTTTCTGTAAATTCTACCAATGCAGTATCTGTGTCATTGAAATACTTAATCTTCATGATTACTCATCCTTAAAGTTTCTATCGAAGAACGCATTGTGAACAGTTTCTTCGTCTTCAAGCAATATAACTCGTAGATATTTTTCTTCAGCCTCAATTTTTGCCCATTTTCTAATTCGACCATCAGATTGCTTCTCTATATGGAGGGGATTTTTAATAGTGAAAGCAATCCACTCATCTTTTATGCACGCTCTGTCAGGTCTTTGACGTGTATAAAGAAAATACTGCGTATATTTCATTTATTTCACATCTCTGTGTCAATCCAGTACACATAGAGAAAGTTAAAAGGGCTACGACTTATTATCAGCAACCGGCACAGCTTCTACCGGCACTGTCAGCAGGTCACCCTCGACGGTTGCAACAAAACTTCTGACCAGGCTGCTGGTTGCCCGACGGATCGCTTTAGCGATCAGTTTGCGGTACTCCTGATCAGCATAGATACTCTCAGGAATCACTTCGACCTCGGAACGATTACTCCAGACCAGGCGACCGGTGCGGGCATCCTGAACCATGATCCGGATCTGAACAACCGCCCGTGGCACCTTTCCGCCGTTATGAGCGAGATAGGCGGCCCTAGCGCCGGCAACCCCCCATAAAGCTGTATTTAATGCATGATAGTCGGTAGTACTGGTTACAGTTGGGCCAAAAAGAGGGTGCCCTGAGGTTTCAGTCTTGGTTTTTTCATCAAAAGGGAAATTTTTATTGGCACTGCCGACTGCGGTACCGAGAATACCACCGATCGCCATTTTGTCCATCAATTCATAGTTCTCAGATTTTGCAAGGCCGAAAAGCATGCGTTGACTGCTGTTAAAAAAGAAGGGCAGCATTCCAACATGGAAGGGGTTGAAATCGTCTTTGGCGACCCCTTTTTCAAATTCAATTAGACGGCCTCGGATAATATAGTCGGCACCAAAGAAATCGCCGATCTTGGCTACCTCCTGACTGCTTAAGGAGATGTGCAGGGCACTACCTTGGGATCCGGAGTCAACTTTCAATTGCTGCTTCTCTCTCTTTTCGAGATCTTCATTCCGGGTAATCGCGTAATTAAGCTCCTCGACCATCGCCGCCGACCAGTCACCACTTTCAGCTTCGGAACGCATATAGTTATTGTTAGGTGTATCAGCAAAGAAAATTTCAGGAGGCTCAATGATATGTTCACTCAGAAGATAATCAACCACATCCTCCTCCAGAGCCGTCATCAGGCCATAGCGGGAAAACTCGTCTTCTAAAGCTTCGGTCACCAAGAGATTGCGCCGCCAATAGAGCTCCGGGCTTGAATCCGGAGTATAGTCAGCAAAAGGCATGATCACCACCCGTTTACCGGATGGCATAATTCTTTCGGTCGGGACTGGACTTAAAGTCTCTTTTGTTACCTGACCACATGAGACCGACATCAACACCATAACTACGATAAAGGCAACGTATCTAAGTTTCATCGTCCAAACTCCTCCCGCTAGGGATATCATGTTTCCTAACCCACTAATGAATAATGCTTAATCCTGCAATCCATAACAATGAAACTTGCCAATGTCAACTAATTAGTCAATATTACAGCGAAATCACATTACTGAATCTATTTTTTTCAGGCTTGTAATCAAAAACTGGAAACTTTTCTAAAAAAATAGCCGCAATCGGCAAAAAGATTCCTGCGCCCTTAAAGACTTGTAAATTAAAGCAATCCATGTACCATAAACTAAAAAAGGGCTCCCGTTGCCCGGAAACCCTTTTTAAAAGAATGCTTATTTGAACTGTTTTATTCGCTTTTCGGTGCCTCAGAATTATCCTGACTTCCGGATTCTGCGGGTTTCTCCAACGGCGTCTCTGCCACAGGGGCAACCGGAGTTGCAGGGACTGCAGGAGTCTCAATCGCAGGCTGGGTATAATCTTGCATCACGGTACCCTTGGCCCGATGTGCCGACATCACGGTCAGAGAGATTGATGTAATCATGAAAATGGTTGCCACAATTGTAGTTAGACGGGTAAAAAACTTACCGGAACCGGAACTACCAAAAAGGGTTTGACTACCGCCGCCCCCGAAGGCCGCGCCCATACCACCGGCACTGCCGGACTGAAGCAGAATCACGACGATCAGAATGAGACAGACAATTACATGAATAGCAATAAAAAAAGAGGTCAAAATATTATCTCCACTTTATCTTTCTAAAAAAATTAACCGGCCTTACAACATTGGAACGGGCGCACTTACCAATAAGTACGAGAAAAGTCAAGAATAAAGAAGAGGACGCAATCAATATTTCACAACACCATCAAGCCATGGCGATCTGCAGGAACGACTCAGGATTAAGCGAGGCGCCACCGACCAAAAGACCGTTAACTTCAGGCTGGGCCAAAAGTTCAGCCGCATTTTCAGGCTTAGCACTGCCGCCATAAAGAATCGGCACCCTCTCACCCCAGGAAAATTGAGAGACTAAAAATTCTCGGATATGGAGATGCATGGAACGAGCATCTTCCGGGGTCGCGGTTCGCCCAGTGCCGATAGCCCAAACCGGTTCATAAGCGACAATCAATTGACTGTCGGGAAGCTCGGCCAGACCACAACGCAATTGACTGATAACCACGTCAAAAGCCTCGCCGCCCTGGCGCTGATCCAGACTTTCACCGACACAGAAAATCGGTATCAGACCACCACTGACTACAGCGTTCACCTTCTGCCGGAGAAGGTCATCCCTCTCACCAAATATCTGGCGACGTTCAGAATGACCAACCAAAACATATTCAGCCCCGACATCCTTGAGCATCGCCACCGAAGTTTCGCCGGTAAAAGCTCCGGCCGCCTGAAAAGCACAGTTCTGGGCCACCAAACCGATGCCGCTACCGGCACAACGCTGAGCTAACGCCGAGAGCAACGTAAAGTTTGGAGCCAACAGGAGCTTTCTTGATAGCTCTTTCCCTTTAAGTCTCGTCAACAGAGTATCGATGAAACCTTGACCTTGAGTCAAGGTCAAATTCATCTTCCAGTTACCGGCGATAATTTGTTCAATTACAGCCATCACTCTTCCCCTAAAGATCCATTCCTACAAGTTTCAAGAGCTTTGACAGCGGGCAGCACTTTACCCTCCATCAATTCGAGAAAGGCCCCGCCCCCGGTAGATATATAGGATATCCGGTCAACCTCACCAGCCTTGTGGACAGCAACATCGGTATCCCCGCCACCGACAATCGTCAGCGCATAGGTACTGGCAATATTATGCACCATTCCCAAAGTACCACGACTGAAAATCGGTATTTCGAAAACCCCCATCGGGCCATTCCAGACAATCGTCTTAGAGTCCTGTATAACCTCATTAAACAGGGTTGCGGAGGCCGGACCAATATCAAGTCCCATCCAATCTTTAGGAACCTCCTGAACCGGTACCACCCGGGTCTCAACATCGGGAGCGATACGGGGGGCTGCGACACAATCTACCGGCAGATAGAAACGAACCCCCCGAGCAATCGCCTGATCAAAGATTTCTCGGGCCTGATCGACCATGTCCATCTCAATCATAGATTTTCCCAGACCGAAACCCTGCCCTTTAAGAAAGGTAAAGGCCATCGCCCCACCGACAATTATCCGATCAACCGTATTAAGCAGGTTTTTAATGGCGTACAATTTACTCGACACTTTGGATCCACCAATAACGGCAGTCAGGGGCCGAAGCGGGTTTTTCAGGGCTCGGGCAAAATAGTCGAGCTCTTCACGCATTAAAAAGCCCCCCAAACAGACGGGAACAAAGTCGGTCACCCCGACAACTGAAGCATGAGCCCGGTGGGCGGTAGCAAATGCATTATTAACATAGATATCGATGCCGGTGGCCAGAGCTTTGGCAAACTCGAGCTCATTTTCAGTTTCCCCAGAATAAAAGCGCAGATTCTCCAGCATGATAACCTTGCCGGGAGCGGCCGCTGCAATTGCCTTTTCGACCTTTTCCCCGATACAGTCATCCAGAAAGAGCACCTCTTTTTTCAAGAGTCGACCCAATCTTTTAGCTACCGGTTCGAGGGAGTATTTGGGCACTACCTTACCCTTGGGGCGCCCCATGTGGGTCGCCAGAACAATTGTTGCTCTCTCATCCAATAGATAGTTTATACTTTTAAGCACTCGACGAATACGAACATCATCGGTAATATTGCCGTTATCATCCATGGGGACGTTAAAATCGACCCGCATGAGGATCTTTTTCCCTTCATAAAAACCTTCTGGAACCTGATCAAGATAACGAACGCTCATTTAATCACTCCCTTAAAAACAGTGGTCAGTCGCCAGTAGTCAGTCGCCAGTAAAACCCAGCCAGTGTTAAAACGGAACCCGACAAGCGATTTTTATTTTTTAGGCTGCCTTGACTTTTAAATCACTAACACAACAGTTGACGAACTCGTAAAAAGTCACGGGATGGCGTCGTAAAAATTTCGATAGACAAGATGTTGTGGTCTCCCAGGCGCGAGACCATACATGTAGTATGTCGAGTGTCTGGGAGACCGACAACGCCCGAAGGAAGTGCCCTTGGGGTGCAACGCAGGATATCGGAACTTTTTACGACGCCATCAACAGTTAACTCAATCCAACTTTTTCCGCGACATAGAGGGTCAAGTCATTTAGGCGACAGGCATAACCCCACTCATTATCATACCAGGCCATCACCTTGACCATAGTTCCGCCAATAACATTGGTCAAGGGAGCATCGATAATCGAGGAGTTGGGATTCTGGTTGAAATCAAGAGAGACCAAAGGCTCATCGGAGACTGCAAGGATGCCTTTCAACTCACCAGCAGCAGCCTTACGAAAAGCGTCGTTAACCGCCTCTTTAGTGGTAGCTTTTTCACTTTCAAAGACGAGATCAACCATTGAGACATTAGGAGTCGGCACACGCACCGCCAGACCGTCAATTTTACCTTTCAACTCCGGCAGTACCAGGCCAACTGCGGCGGCGGCTCCGGTCGTTGTCGGAATCATCGACATCGCCGCAGCTCGGGCGCGACGCAAATCTTTATGACGGGAATCCAAAATCTGCTGATCCCGGGTATAGGAGTGAATGGTTGTCATCATCCCTCTTATAAAACCAAAATTCTCGAGTAGCACCTTAGCGGCCGGAGCCAGACAGTTGGTTGTACAAGAGGCATTGGAGATAACATAGTCTTTCGCTGTATCGAAAACAGTTTCATTGACCCCGAGAACAATGGTTGCATCAGCTCTCTTAACAGGTGCCGAAACCACCACCCGCTTAACCCCAAGACCGAGAAAAATCGAGGCTGCTTCCCGGTCGCGATAGAGCCCGGAACACTCCATAACAATATCAATTCCCAGCTCTCGCCAAGCCACATCTTTGGGATCGCGACTCGCGATCAACTCAATCCGCTTGCCGTTAACCGTCAAAAATTTATCTCCAGCGACAATCTCCGCATCAAGACGACCAGCGACTGAGTCATATTTCAAAAGATGGGCCATAGTCTGAGCATCATCTGTGGTACTGACGATCGCCTTAAAGTTAAAACGATCATCATCAACGGCTGCCCGCAGGCAATCCCTACCAATTCTGCCAAAACCGTTAAGCGCAACATTTACAGCCATAACTCCCTCCCTACAGCTAAAAGGAGTGCGAATCAAACTCTCTTCGCATCCCCCAAATTATATATCTCGCCACTACAAAAAACCGGTCTACAATTCAAGATTCCAGACGGTACATTCACCGGCCCAGTTAATTGCATAAAAAAGTACATTAGTCAATCATTGATCAACTTGAAATTGACAATCATCCTCAAATAACAAAAAAAAACGCCGCAGTCAAAACTGCGGCGTTTAAGAGATCGTCAGAAAACAAAACTTCAGTTAAAAATCAACCACCACCATAACTGTGCAAGCCCGAGAGCAGTAAATTCACCCCAAGATAAGTAAAAAGAACTGCGACAAAACCGATAATTGAGAGGGTTGCAGCCTTCACTCCGCGCCAGCCGCGGGTAATACGGGCATGCAGAAAGGCAGCATAGATAAACCAGGTAATCAGTGACCAGGTCTCTTTCGGATCCCAACTCCAGTAGGTACCCCAAGCGTAGTTGGCCCAGGCCGCTCCAGTCACAATCCCAATGGTCAACAGGGGAAAACCGATTGCAATCGTTTTATATACAAGTTCATCGAGAATTTGTGAGGTCGGAAAAGTGGCCAAAAGCCCACCCGCACCTTGACGATCTTCATAGCGTTTCTTCAATATATAAGTAAAACTCACGCCACAAGAGACGGCAAAAGCGGCATAACCAAGAAAACAGGTGACGACGTGCGAGATCAGCCAGTTACTCTGCAGAGCCGGCACCAACGGCTGAATGGTCTCATTGACACTTGGTGAAATTGAGGCGTAAGCCATACTGAGAAAAGCAAACGGCGTCACAAAAGCTCCCAGGATCGAGAGCTTATACTTATATTCAATATAGAGATAGAGCATAATAATCGTCCAGGAGAAGAAGACCAGCGACTCGTAGAGGTTGGACATCGGCGCATGCCCGATTCCCAGTTCATAGGACTCATACCAGCGTAGTCCAATAGCCACCGTCTGGGCCAAAAATCCGGCCAACGTAATGACCGTGGCCAGGCGCGCCACCAGAGGCTTTCGAAAAGCTAAATAACCAACATAAACCACCATTGCCGCCAGGTAGATAAAGGTTACGATACTAAAAATATATGTATTCATTGCTGATCCTTAAAAAATATTTCCCTAAAACAGTAAACTAGAAATCACGAAACCCGAAGTTATTTTGATTTCTCCAATAAATTAATCCCAAGTCTTGATCTTTTCCGCCCACTCCTTAAACTCCAACTCAAAGGAGGGCTGATTCTTATTGGCATTGCCAACCAAAACTAGTTGCAAACGCTTAGGGTTATCGGCATCATAAGCCAACCGCAACCACAAACGCCGATGCGACATGAAGAAAGCGATATAGAGCCCTAAGATCATCATAATGCAACCGATCCAGACGACCCAGACGCCAGGATCTTTATTGACCTGCAAACCAGTATAGAAAAGTTGCTCAATATTTTTGAAGGTACAAAATTCAGAAGTTTTGCCATTCTCTTCGCCAAATTTGGGGAAACGCAGGAAAACCCAAAACTGATAAGGCTTAACCCCCTTACCCGGATCCCGCAGAACCATAACTGAGGGGCCCATCCGCATATAGTTTTCCTCAAACTTCAACACCTCAATCCAACCCCAATTCTCAGGCAATCGCAACGGCCGGCCCACCTCTAACTTCAATGGCAAGACCAGACCGGTATCCCGAAAATTAAGCTCCAGATCAACGATCCCGCCATAGGATCCGTAGCTCGACTGATAGAATGTAAAACCCTTATAGGAGATCGGATGGTTGACCTCAATAATTTTCTCTTTTACGGGTTTTCCATTATCATAAATTATCAAATCACTGGAGTACTCTTTAGGCCCACCACTCTCATAAAATTCGACCGCAAAATCGCGGCACTCAACTGAAAAGCCAAGCTCTACCAGAGTCCGCTGATCCCCATAAGTATAAAAGCTGGTGACTTTTTCACCTTCAGGAATATTGGCAAAACCCTTGATACCAAAAAGAGAACCGATGATTCCACCGGCAAAGATAACCAGGATACTCAAATGAACAAAATAGACCCCCAACCGGGACCAACGACCTTTTTCAGCCACATAGTGAAATTCCGAACCATTTACACCCTCTTTCTTTGACCATTGCCAGTTTCCCGACCACAGACCTTCAAGGCGGGGAAGCAAATTTGCCGGGTCATCCGGCATTACTTTCCAGGAACGACGCCAAACTAAAGCCGGAACCGAAGCCTTCTCCAGAGTTTTGTCAAGCAGCCTGGTTGGATGCGAAAAAAAACGCCACGTCCTGGGGAAATGCTTCCAGGAACAGGCGATCAGATTGATAGTCAAGAGTGCCAGAATCAAGACAAACCACCAGGAGTGGTACATATCCAGAAAACCAACCGCCTTCAAGGTCGCATAAGTTGACTCCTTATAGACCTTGAGATAATCATCGCGTAACATATTCTGCGGAATCACGGTCCCGATAATCGATACCAGAGCCAAGGTTATCAGCAGAAAGATGGTCAACTTCAACGACGAAAAGAAAGCCGCCACGCCGCTGCCCAAAGACCCTTTTTTATTTATCTCTTTTTTATCTGTCACTTTCAATACCCTTTTAGTATAGTTTTACCATCTTTTAACATAGCTAGATTTTCCCGTCAACAAAAAAAACGCCCAATGCGAGCTTGTAGACCGCAAATAAGTAATCTCATCAGAACGTTTTCTTATTTTTCAAACC
The DNA here is from genome assembly GCA_030640695.1 of Deltaproteobacteria bacterium. Lineage (GTDB taxonomy): Bacteria > Desulfobacterota > Anaeroferrophillalia > Anaeroferrophillales > Tharpellaceae > Tharpella. The sequence continues at coordinate 25,577 of DAOWIX010000061.1, forward strand.
AGAAAACAACCTGTGAGGTACTAACGCAGGCGCTGCCCGCAAGTAAGTGCTCTTATCAGAACATTTTCTTGTAAAAAAAACAAGAAAACAACCTGTAAGGCACTAATAAAAAAGGCACCCCTTGTAGGGTGCCCCTTTATATACATTCTCACTCTCTTGATCAACTATTTTTTGTGACAACCCTTACAAGGTGTCGGGCCCGTCTTCTTACCATCTTTTTTCATATCACGATGACAGCCGCGACAGGTTTTATGGGCCGCATTCTTGCTGTCCAACTTTTTGCCATTCTTTTTGGCTGCATGACACTCACTACACATCTTAGGCGTGCCTTCACCATTCCACGTATGGTGACAAACCTTACAATCGGGAACTGCGACAGCATGCTTAACGTGACTGAAAGTCACTACAGGTTTTTTTTCAGCACCTTTGGCCTTAACAATCTTAATATCACCAGCCGGGCCCGCCGGAGTTGCAAAAGCGACAACTGCTAAACCTAAAAAAGCCACCATCGCTACTAAAGCAATAATCTTCTTCATAAGATCTCTCCCTCTCACTCTGTTAAGTTAATTAAAAATTAAACAACGATTTGTTTCAACCACACTGTAAAATTTAATACCATTTTAAACAGTGATTAATACCTAACACAGCCCTGTTTTTGCGTCAAGGAAAAAGCTGAACGCAAAAAAGGCACCCTTTTCAGGGTGCCTTTTTTAAAATAACAACTATATCAATCAACTATTTTTTATGACAATCTTTACAACCAGTCGGCCCAGTTTTTATGCCGGCCTTTTTCTGATCTTTATGACAGTCTTTACAGGCTTTATGGAGAGCCTTCTTAATACCCAGCGCTTTACCATCCTTTTTGGCTTTATGACACTCACTACATTTTTTTACTGCACCCTCACCATCCCAGGTATGATGACAGCTTTTACAATCGGGAGCCACGGCATTATGCTTTTCGTGATTGTAGTTAACCGCCGGTTTCTTTTCCGCGCCCTCAGCCTTGACAATCTTAAGATCACCAGCCGGAGCTGCCGGAGTTCCAAAAGCTACCGCTGCCAAGCCCAAGAACGCCACCATCGCAACCAATATGGTGCAGGGTTCGGCCAAGGCCCATATCACCGACGCCGACGTGACGGCCACCGCCGGCAATGTCGATCTGGACGCCCGGAACACCTCGACGCTGAACGCCACCGCCCTGCAGGCGACCA
>DAOWIX010000058.1 GCA_030640695.1 Deltaproteobacteria bacterium
AAAAGCGGGGCGGCAAAAGCGTAAAGTCAGTTCGACTCCGGGAATCATTTGAATATCTAACCCGGCGGCCGTCTGTAGCCCTTCTTCAAGGCCCGCCAGGGTGTCGTGGTCGGTCAGGGCAACAGCCTGCAAACCTTTTTTAGCGGCTTGTTTGATCACTTCAGCTGGCGATAGCTCGCCGTCGGATGCGGTACTGTGATTATGGAGATCGGCAACAATTTTTTGGGGCATCAGGTCAGACCTATTTTATCAGTGGCAGGCTTAGTTTTTTCCATTTAGAGATATGGCCGGTCATGAGAATGACGTTTTCAAGGCCGGCTTTGATCATGTTGCGTTTGGCCCAAGCAGCGCGAGGGCCGTAGGCGCAGTAGACTACGATCAATCGCTTCGGGTCTGCCATGACCTTATCTATCTTGGCAAAGTTGCTGCGAAAGGGGATATTTATGGAGCCTTGGATGTGGCCGCTGTTATACTCCCTTGATGAGCGGACGTCAATGATCATCGGGGCTTGATCACTCTCAATAAGACGCATCAGTTCTGGCCCGGAGATCGACGTAAGGTTTTTTTCGCTGGCCCAAGTGGAATCCATTGTCCAAATAAGTCCGAGGCTAAAGACAAAGATGAGAGTCACTGCTAGTTTTATAGCTTTATCTATGGAAGATAAATTGATCATTAATGAAGCTCCTGATTAAATATTTATATAGACAAATATATCTATTCATTGTATCACAGTCAAGTATGTTTTTCAATGGAAAATTTTAAGGGGTGCGAGGCCGTAAAGGTGAGGTCTGGCGTTAACCTCTATTTAAAGGAGAGTGTAAAATGAAATTGCGGCGTTTGGTGTCCTTGGTTCTATTTCTATCTTTTCTGGTGTTGGTCTTGACCAGTATCGTTCTCTATGTGACCCCGCAGGGGCGCGTCGCTTTCTGGGCTGACTGGCGTTTGCTGGGGTTTGATAAGGAGCAGTGGGGCAATCTTCATATAAATTTAGGTCTTCTTTTTCTGGTCACCGGGATCTGGCATACGGTCTATAACTGGCGGCCGATTCTCACTTATATGGGGAAAACTGCTAGTAAAGTCGGGAGAAGTTCCGGCCGCGAGTTCTGGTTGGCCTCAGTTATCTGTCTCGTTTTTGTGGCGGGAACTCTTTTTGAGCTGCCGCTGCTATCTTTTCCTCTTCATCTTAATGCGAAAATTAAAGATCGCGCCGCTCTTGATTACGGGATGCCACCTTATGGTCACGCCGAACTCTCGACTCTCCAGGAATTTACTCTGCGAACCAAACTTGATATCGATAAATCTCTGGAGCGTTTGCAGGATGGCGGAATCGTTGTCGCCGGCAAGAAACAGACCCTGTTGGCGATTGCCAAAGCCAACCAGACTTCGCCGCAAAAGATCTTTCAGATAATGCGACCTAAGTCCGAGGCGGCTGGTTTGCCCGAATTCCCCCCACCCGGTTTCGGTCGTCTGACCCTGGTTGAGATCTCCGAGGTTTATAAGGATTCTCTGCCCCGCCTTTTGCAGAGTCTTAAAGAGGCCGGCATCGAAAGCGATGGTCAGCAGAAGTTCATGGAACTTGCTCAAACCCATAATCGCCAACCGTCAGAACTTTATAAATTATTGCAGAAATAAGACCTGATAAGCGTCAATCGTAACTATTTCTCATTATTTGAATGTTGTAGCGTAAGGCTTTGTTCTCTTTTCGTAGCGCCTGTCGAGAGGTTTTCGCACTGCCAGCACTTCCTTCGGTCGTTATTTCATGGGGTTATGATTGGGGGATGCCCCGGGCTGGTGCGACCGTAGGGAGCGACAGAACCGGGAGGGGGCGGCCTTCCCCCAGTCGTAACCCCTTGAAATGACCAAGCCGGAGACCAAAGAGCGGAGAAAAGAGAGCAGAGCCGGGCCACTTCCTCAAGGTTTGCGTATTTTATATTTGTTGATCTTGTAACGTAAAACCCTTTCACTTAAACCTAAACTGTCGGCGGCCCGGGTCTGAATCCAGTCATGTTTTTCCAGGGCTTCAAAGAGGATGCGGCGCTCCAATGTTGCGAGGCGTTCTTCGAGAGAGCCGTCATCGTTTTTTTCTGGATAGCGGACTTCTCCGGGTAGATCTGAAGCTTGGATCAGGGGGCTGCGGGCCAAGGTCGAAGCTCTTTGGACGATATGTTCAAGTTCCCTGATATTTCCGGGGAAATGGTAACGGGCCAAGGTGTTGATGGCATCGTTGGCAAACTCTACCCCTGACAACCCATGACGTTCAAGTAACGCCTTGATCAGGTCGGGGATATCCTCGCGCCGGTTGCGTAGCGGTGGAATCTCGACTTCGATTACCTTGAGACGGTAGAAAAGGTCTTCGCGAAATGTTCCGGCATTAACCATTTCACTTAAATCGCGGTTGGTGGCGGCCAAAAGCCGGATATCGACCTCGATCTCCTTCTCACCACCCACTCGGGTAATTTTTTTCTCCTGCAGGGCGCGCAAAAGTTTGGCCTGGGTACCGAGCGGCAGTTCGCCGACTTCATCAAGCATCAGGGTGCCGCCGCCGGCAATTTCAAAGTGGCCACGACGCAGGCCTGCAGCCCCGGTAAAGGCTCCTTTTTCGTGACCAAAAAGCTCTGATTCAACCAGATTTTCCGGCATTGCCGCACAATTTATGGCAACAAATGGGTGCTCTCGGCGCGGGCTTAATAGATGTAGAAGGCGGGCAATAAGCTCTTTGCCGGT
>DAOWIX010000069.1 GCA_030640695.1 Deltaproteobacteria bacterium
ATTATGAGCTGGTGTCGGCCTACTCCGAACTGCTCTGCCTGAACAATTGCAACCCGGCAAATAATAAAGCAAACTGAAACATAAAAGAAAAGGTCTGCCTCGACAATTAGCTTAAAATTCGAAGAGATTGAAAAACCGGTGACGGGCGCGGCTTTTTATGGTCAGGATGCCCATTATCTTAGGGATCGATCCTATAGCAAACTCGACGCTTCCGGCAATGCGCTTTCCGATGCTGCTGAGGTTTGGTCAATGGTACGTGACAAGGAAAAATCATGAAACCTTCAGATAAATTCACCACAAAAATTGTTATCATAGCTATCTTCCTGCTGATCAACCTGGCTTTGCCATTTTCCGTCGTTGCAGAGGATAACGGCAGCCAGGCCTCTGCAAGCAGGTTTTCTTTTGGTCTCAGCGCCTCGGTCTCCCCCTTCCTCTCCGGCAACGCCGGAAAAGGCGACAACGCTCCCGATTATGATGATCTCTTCAAAAGCGGTCACGGCATCGCTCTGGAGACTGAATACAAACTCTGCGACCATGCCGCGCTTATCGGCGGCATCGGTTACGAGAAATTCTCCGGCCGAAAATACCAGGGATTCAAGTTTGACGACCTTGAAATCGTCCCGATCTATATAGGCTGCCGCCTGCAACCGTTGCCTACAAGCCCGGTAAACCCCTTTTTCCGATTTTGTCTGGGCAGTGCCCACATCTCCGCTGTCGATCTCAAATGGAACTCAATCAGAGCCACCTACTGGGACTCCTCGTGGGTATTTTTCGGTAGCGCCGGAACCGGTATCGATTACCAGGTAAGCAACTGGCGTTTCTCGATCGGAGTTGACTTGCGCTATGTCGGCGCTCCAGAAAACAATCTCAAAGCCGCCGATGCCGATTCCTGCTGGATGATTCCGATCAACCTGGGAATCAGCTACACGTTCTAATTATATCCATGGGAGTTTATCAACAATCTACTGGAATTGGGGTCATCTATGATAAGTAAAATTTCACTTTAGCTTATTGCCACAAATCTCAACTTTTCCGCTAAAACCAAAACAAAAGATTCATCGTAAAATAAGATATTCGCTCACACATCTTAAGTTTGTTGCAATTGGCAAATATGTGACCTTGCCACCGCCAATGTTAAATTTATGATTTGACAAAAGCAATCGAGTCTGACCCTAACGCCTTTTGATTTCATGGCGGAAACAATTAGTATTTTTTTCACATAATCCCCAATAATATCGGATAAAGCTTTAATCTCACAACGTTAGGAGAGTCAACAGCTCCCGGCAACCCGAATTATAGAGTGTAATGTATAATATATTTATACATTCAAGTGAAATAAAGCGAATCGCCCTTCCCCCGATCATTACATAAAAATGTGTAAATTCAATAGGTTACGTAATTAAATGGAATTTACTGCCGCGCTGGCACGCTCCATGCAAATGTGTATGCTGTATAAAGAATATATAACGAAAAAGACATTAAAGTCTTTTGATAAAGCACGGAGGTGAGAAAAATGAAGAACACATTACGTATCGTCACACTAATGACCGTCCTGTATGCAAATTCGGCTTTTGCCGCGACCGGCACCGAGACTGCCGGGTTCAGCCTGATCGGATGGATTTTTCTCGGATTTTTGGCTGTCATCGTTACCTTCCAATTTGTCCCTGCCCTGATAATGTTAGGCTCCATGATGGTAGGCATTTTCGGAAAGGCGAAGGATCATCAGGAAGTTACGAACAACTGAAAAAACAATATACGCCTGATGGGATAAAGTACCTAAGGTCTTTAGCTAAAGGGCAAAAAAGAAAAGGAGAGTTTATAATGAAAACGGCTATCTCAACAATCTATTTGGTTCTGGCAGTTATTAGCCCGGCATTTGCCGCGGATGTGGTAGTTTACAAAAGTGGGATTCTCGTTAGCCTCTTTGTCGGTGTCTGTGCGCTGGTCGTTGTCTCCCAACTGGTTCCGGCTCTTATGCTGATAGCAGGATTCATTAAGGGAGCTGTGGTATCAAAGACCCCTGCAACCGAATCCACGCGGTGAGGGAATTAACACCATAGGCTTGCACGCCGAGGGCTCTTCCCTGGAGGCGTAAAAAAATCCAGGATATCTAAAAATGTCATTCCGGTTTTCACCGGGATGACATTTTTTTTGAGGGCGAAGCAATGTTCGCTGAAACCTTTCTAAGTTACAATGGATAGGAAGAGAGAAAAAAAGAAGAAAAAGAGAAAAAGGAGAAAAAAGGAAAAACAAGAGCCCCCTTCCCCACCAATATTGTTCTTGTCAGGGCTATAATCATCAGGTATAAACTAAGGGTACCGAGAAAAATTGTCTTTTTGCCCGATTAACCAGCCCAAACAATAAACAGTTTCCTCATGATAAAAAAGCTTGTCGCCAGCCTGACAATTTTGAACTACCTGGGTTCGCTGCTGTTTATCTTCGGCTTTGCCATGATGTTTCCGGCCCTGATCCACATTTTCTTCCCCGGACCGGAAGTATCGGCCCGTATTATTGCCGCCTTCGTGGTTCCCGGAATACTGATAAGCGCCCTTGGCATGATCTTGACACGACGCTTGCCAGACAAAGTTCCCAACATTCAAGACGGAATGATCATTACAGCTCTGGCCTGGATTGTAGTCTCTGTGGCCAGCACCATTCCCCTATATATCTTGCTGGATCACTCTTTTATCGATAATTTTTTTGAAGCCACCAGCGGAATTACGGCTTCCGGATTGACGATTTTCACCGGTCTTGACGAAATGCCACCGGCAGTGCTGTTCTGGCGCTCATTTATGCAGTGGATCGGCGGCATCGGGATTTTGACCTTTTTTCTGGCTGTCAGCTTTCGTGGCGGCAGTGCGGCGGCCACCCTATTCAGTGCCGAAGGCCATAAGATTCAGAGCAGCCGACCGGTACCTGGCATCTTCAATACGGTCAAAATCATCTGGACCATCTATGGCAGCATGACCGTGGTTGCCTTTCTGCTCCTCTACATGGAGGGAATGACTCTCTTTGATGCCATAAATCACACCCTAACCCTGGTTTCAACCGGCGGTTTTTCAACTCACGACGCCTCAATCGCTTATTTTAGTGACTTCAAATATGGTGCCCTAATCGAATACACCATGATCTTTTTCATGATCATGGGAGGTACTAATTTCCTCCTCCACTACAAGGTCAGCACCGGTAACTGGCAGGCCCTGTACAAGGATTTCGAAATGCGGCTCTTTTGGTTTATCATCTTCTCATCAATTATCCTGATCGGGGTCGATATCTACATCTCCCATGGACAAAAATTAATCTCATCATGGTCGACTTTTCATCTCCATTTTCGAACCACTCTTTTTCAGACCATCTCGGTTATCACCAGTACCGGTTATGCGACTCGCAATCTCAACGACCCCTACTACCCAGCCCTGGCCAAACAGGTATTCCTGCTCCTGATGTTTGTCGGCGGCTGTATCGGGTCGACGGCAGGGGGTTTTAAAGTACTACGTTTAGGGGTCCTCTGGCAGACCTTGGTCAGCGAGATCAAACGACTCTCATTACCACCCAAAGCCGTTATCCCTCTGGTTATTCAGGAAAAAATCATCTCCCCCCTGGAAGTCAGACGCATCTGTGCCCTGCTTTTTGCCTGGATCAGTCTGATCTGGGTAGGCACTTCGCTGACCCTGGCCTGCACCGATCTTGATGTGAGCGAGGCCCTCTCCGGCATGCTCTCAGCGGTCAGCAATATGGGACCATTCTTTTTTTCAACTGAAGAGCTGGCGGCCTTTCCCGCAGTTGTTAAACTCTGCTATATTTTCGGCATGCTGGCCGGACGCCTGGAGGTGCTACCAATTTTCGTCCTCTGTGCCCGTCTCGCCAGAAGGTAAACCAACAGATAAGGAGATAAATCATGTATGTTGTTATTGCTGGAGGCGGCGTCGGCGGAGCCCATGTCGGACAGATGTTGGCCAACCGCAAAGATGATGTAGTTATCATAGAACAGGATCAAGCCCGCTGCGAAAAATTGTACGCTGAGACCGGTATTATCACAATCAACGGTGGGGCAACCGACATCCTCACCTTAAAGGAAGCCGGTATCGAAAGAGCTGATGTCGCCATCGGCACCCTCTATAAAGACAGTGACAACTTGGCCTTTTCCCTGCTGGCCCACAGTCTCGGAGTTCCCAAAATCATGGCAAAAATGCGCCATCCCGATTACGCTGAAGCCTACCGTTTTGCCGGGGTTACAACAATCTGCAACATGATTGAACTCTTCCAGAACAAGATCATAATGGAACTCGAAAACCCCAACATCCAGATCATCTCCCAACTTAGAGGGGATACCTTACTGATAATGGCCAAGTATCCCGGCAACGGCCCGGTTGACGGCATCAGCATTGTCGATCTCGCACAGATCCATGCCTTTGCCCACAACTGTGTCTTTGCTGGTATCCTTAACGAAAAAACCGGTAAGATCATAATGCCCAGGGGGCATGACCTGGTATTTCCCGACGACAAACTCTTTCTCGTCGTCAACCGCCAGCAGATACCGGGGATATCTCACTACCTGAAAGCCTAGGAGCCGCCTTTGGGGTCAATGGTCAGTGAAAACCAAACTTTAATTTAAATAGCCAACAAAGGTTCTCCACTAAAAATCAGAATTATTTTATTCTTGCACGACTTTCTCCTTGCAATTTAGTATTTTTTGGAGTATAGGCCGCGTGCTTCTCCGATCCCTGAATGCAAAGATCGGTAAATGCCCGGCCAGCAACAATCTTTGCAGGCCGGCACCCCGTAACCACTGCAATGAATAACCCTTATAGTTTATGGTTAATCAAGATCGCCTGCCGTCGCAAGATTGCAGGCGCTCTTTTTTTATTGGAATCAGATTACAGGTGTGATGATTGTGGTCAAAACGCAAACTCACACGACTATCGACAAAAGAGTAAAAAGGTGAAAAGAAAATGAGCATTGAAATGAACAAAATACGTAATATCGGAATCAGCGCCCACATCGACTCGGGCAAAACCACGCTGACCGAAAGAATTCTATTCTACACCCAGAGGATTCATGCAATCCATGACGTAAAAGGTAAAGATGGCGTAGGCGCCACGATGGACTCGATGGAGCTTGAAAAAGAGCGCGGCATTACAATCGCCTCCGCTGCCACTTTCTGCGAATGGGACAATCATGAGATCAACATCATTGACACCCCGGGCCATGTTGATTTTACCATTGAAGTAGAACGTTCTCTAAGAGTTCTTGATGGTGCTATTCTGGTTTTATGTTCAGTCGGCGGGGTTCAGTCCCAATCAATTACCGTTGATCAGCAGATGAAACGCTATAAAGTTCCCTGTATCGCCTTTATCAATAAATGTGACCGTAGTGGGGCTAACCCGGACAGAGTTGTTGATCAATTACGGGAAAAACTGGGGCACAACGCAATTGCCATGCAACTGGCGATCGGCCTGGAAGCGGAGCATCAAGGGGTTGTAGATCTAGCAACCATGAAAGCCACCTACTTTGATGGTGACAATGGTGATATTTTACGGGTTGAAGAGATTCCGGCAGAGCTCCAGGAACTGGCCGAAGAGAGACGTGAAGCACTTATCGAAGAGGCCTCCAACTTCTGCGATGAACTCGCCGAGGCTTTCCTTGAAGAGAAAGAGATCAGTGCTGAAATGATCCTGAGCGCCATGCGCAAAGGTGTTCTGACCCGAACTGTCACTCCGGTTTACATGGGTTCGGCCTATAAAAATAAAGGTGTTCAACCCCTGCTTGACGCATCTATCGCACTTCTGCCCGACCCCTCTGAAGTCAGCAACACTGCCCTAGATCTTGACAATGAGGAAACTCCGATTGAATTGGGCACCGACAGTAGCGACCCAACCGTGGCCTTAGCCTTTAAACTTGAAGATGGTCAATACGGCCAGCTAACCTATATCAGGGTCTATCAAGGATCGATCACCAAAGGCGACACCTTGATAAATACACGAACCGGAAAAAAAACAAAGATCGGCCGTCTGGTACGGATGCATGCCAGCCAGATGGAAGATATCGATAAGATCCCAGCTGGCTATATCGGGGCTCTTTTCGGCATCGACTGCGCTTCCGGCGACACCTTTACCGACCCCAAATTAAACTATTCGATGACCTCTATGTTCGTCCCCAATCCGGTCATTTCACTGGCCATCATCCCCAAAGACAACAAGGCTCAGATCAACATGTCCAAAGCCTTGAACCGTTTTTCTAAGGAGGATCCGACATTTCGGACCTTTGTTGATGACGAGACCAACGAGACTATTATCGAAGGTATGGGTGAACTTCACCTCGAAGTCTACGTCGAACGGATGCGCCGCGAATACAGTGCTGAGGTAACCACCGGCCAACCTCGAGTCGCCTACCGCGAAACCATTACAAAACGGGCCGAGTTCAACTACACCCACAAAAAGCAGACTGGTGGTTCCGGTCAGTACGGCCGCGTCGCCGGCTATATGGAACCTTTCAGTGAAGGTGAATTTGAATTTATCAATAAAGTTACAGGCGGCTCGATTCCAACCCAGTTTATCTCCTCCTGTGAAAAAGGCTTTAAAGCCGGTCTCGTAAAAGGTGCCCTGATGGAATTTCCAGTCACCGGCATTCGCGTTGAAATCAACGATGGCGCGTCTCATTCCGTTGACTCCTCGGAAATGGCCTTCCAGGCGGCAGCGCGCGGTGCCTTTCAGGAAGCCTACAAAAAAGCCAAACCGGTTATCCATGAACCGATCATGAAAGTGGTCATTGAAACCCCGACTGAATTTCAGGGTACGGTAATGGGAACTATCAATCAACGTCGCGGAACTATCCTTGGAGCTCAGGAAGAGGGCCCGATGTGTGTCGTTGAGAGCCAGGTGCCGTTGGCTGAGATGTTCGGCTACTCGACCATTTTACGCTCCAGCACTCAAGGCAAAGCTCAATTTACCATGGAATTTGCCAACTACCGCCAGGTGCCCCAGAGTATAACCGAAGAGCTCCAGAAGAAAAAAGCTGAAGAGGGCAAAGGCGCCGCTTAATGTCACTGCAGAATCGTAATGCCCAGATCATCTACCTTAGAGAGAGGAACTTTATAATGTTAAAAAAAGATTTAATGATGCGCAACCCCTTGCGGGCCGTTAGTGACGAAAATGGTTACATTCTACCTGAAGGTGGTTTAGGCACTGTTGTTGCCCGGGCCGGAGTTGGCAAAACCGCCCTGCTGGTGCAGCTCTCCTTGAATTCACTTCTTAAAGGCGACAAGGCCCTTCATATCAGCCTCGGAGATCCGGTCAGAAAAGTTAGCCTCTGGTATAAAGAGGTCTTCAACAATATTGGCATACAGTATCAGATCGAAAAAATCGACGACCTCTGGAATGAACTGTTACCCCAGCGTTTTATTATGACCTTCAACATCGATGGTTTCAGCGTCCCCCGTCTTGATGAGCGCCTGACCGAACTCGCAGATCAGAATATTTTCATTCCCCAGATGATCCTGGTTGACGGCCTACCTTTTAATAAGGATATGAAACGGGCCGATCTGCAAGCCTTAAAAAAGCTTTCCGAAAAATTCAACTCACACATCTGGTTTACTGTCCGCAGCCACAGACACGAAGAACCTGACAGTGATGGAATGCCGATTCAGATTGCTGAGTTCGCCGACCTTCTTGATGTCGTCATTAAACTTGAACCACAAGAGAGTGATATCAAACTCAATGTTTTAAAGGGTAGTGGCTCCATCTCATCGCAAAATCTTTCACTCGACCCGGCGACTATGCTGATCAAGGAGTAATAACCTTCAGAAGCCAATTTGAAAGTTGTTTTCACCCCAAAAAAGACGGATTTATCTCCGTCTTTTTTGCGTTATAAGCCCCCCTCCAACTATAGCAGATTCTTCGATTGACGATTTTCCTTGAACTCAAGCCCGAAATATGACAGATTTGATTACAGCACGAAACCAAAAACCACGCTTTCTAAAATCTGGAGTTATCATCATGAAATGCGTCGCCGACATCATGACCCGAGATATATTCCCCTTAAAATCCAATCAAACCCTCAATGTTGTACGCTTATTGATGCGCACGGTACATGTCCGCCATGTCCCGATTCTGGATGAAGAAGAGCTGTTTGTCGGCCTCTTAAGCCATCGAGACCTCTTGGCCTACTCCATTTCAAAACTGGCCGACATTGACCCCCTGGCCCAAAGCGAAGTTGATCGCCATATCCCGATCAAGGATGTCATGCGCACCGAGATTGCCACGACAACCGCCGCCACAGATCTAAAAAAAGCCATTTCCAGCATGTTGGAGAATAAATTCGGCTGTCTCCCGGTGATTGATGACAAAGGTTACCTGGTCGGCATCATCACCGATGAAGACATCATCAGACTGACAATCAGACTGCTGGAAAAACTTGAAGAACCAAAACTGGCTCCAGTAGTAAATTAACGCAGACGTTGTCCGCAAGTAAGGGCTCTTTTCAGAACATTTTCTTATTAACAAATAAGAAAATGTTCTGAAAAGGCACTAATAAAAGGGAGAATCGCAGGAGGGATTGACAAACAAGTTTACGATTAATAGATTGACCCTTATGACCTGTGCAAAAATCAAGCAAATAATTTTTAAATCCATAAAAGTCTGGAGAGTTCTATGCAAACTGTAAGTATGCAAAGTAACAGAGAGGTCGCCGCCGTCAATGAGTTTATCTACAGTGTCTACAACTGGATGGCCGTCGGTCTGGCATTGACCGGATTTGTTGCCTATTTCGTAGCCAACAGCGAAACTATGATGGGGATTATCTTCGGCAATAAACTGATCTTTTACGGACTGATCTTCGCTGAGTTGGGACTGGTTTTCACACTTGCTGCAAGAATCGAAAAACTGCAGAGGAGTACGGCTGTAGCCATGTACATCCTCTATGCAATCTTGAACGGCGCTACCCTGTCGACAATTTTCATGCTCTACTCTCGCTCAACCATAACCTCAACCTTCTTTATCTGCTCCGGCACCTTCATTGTCTGTAGTGCCTACGGCATGCTGACCAAGCGTGACCTGACTTCGATGGGAAGTTTCCTCTTTATGGGACTGGTAGGAATTATCATCGCCTCGGTTGTCAACATGTTTGTCCAAAGTTCACAGATGAGTATGATGATCAGCTATATCGGAGTTCTGGTCTTTGTCGGTTTGACCGTCTACGACACCCAAAAACTGAAACACCTGGCTCACTCGCAAGGTGCAAACGGCAAAGGTGCCATCATGGGTGCCTTAACCCTCTATCTTGACTTCATCAATCTCTTTTTGATGATGCTACGCATCTTCGGCGGCGGCCGGGATTAATAGAAGTGGGCGGGAACAGTCTCGACGCGGGGACATGCCTCCAGACCGGGCCTTAGCCCGTGGCGGACTGAGCCGGGTCTTCCAGGGCCGCCTCGCGAAAAGCATTTTCGCGCAGGCGGCAGCTGTCACATAAACCACATGGCCTGCCCTCCTGATCTGGATCGTAACAACTTATAGTCATGCCGTAATCAACCCCCAAACTAATACCCCACCTGATAATTTCACTTTTCTTAAGCTTCATCAAGGGGGCCTGCAGGCGAAAACAGTCGGGGTCTTTAACACCTTCACGGGTGCCCAGATTAATCGAGCACTGCATGGCTTCCAGGTATTCCGGTCGGCAATCGGGATACCCGCTATAATCTAAGGCATTGACCCCGATAAAAATATCACGAGCCCCAACCACCTCCGCCCAGGAAGCCGCATAGGAGAGAAAGATAGTATTACGAGCTGGAACATAAGTAACCGGAATAACATCTTCTGCGCCCAAACCCACGCCATCTTTAGGAACCTCTAGAGCCCTGTCAGTTAAAGCTGAACCCCCAATCAGACCCATATCAAGGTTAAGTACAAGATGCTTTACGGCACCAAAGAATGCGGCAAGATGCCGAGACTTATCAACCTCAACCTCCTGCCGTTGGCCATAGCGAAAACTCAAACAGTAGAGAGCAAAACCCTGATCCTTAGCGATTGCGGCAACCGTCGCCGAATCGAGTCCCCCACTCAAGAGAACAACTGCTTTTTTTTCATCACTCATCACTCATCACTCATCATTTAAAAATTATCGTCCCCGATCGCAATCCGGCCACAACAACGTATGCAACTGAAGCTGGAGACGGGCTTGAACTTTATGTTTAAGTATCAGTTCAGCCAGAACAGCAGGCTTGAAAGAGGCGACTACGGGACTGAAAATAATCTCTTTGCATTGTAATTGAAGCAGATGCTGTTTAATAAAATCGAGGCTCCAGAAAAAATCGGCCTCGTCAACCAGAACAAATTTTATTTGATGGTGGGATTGAAGAAGGGAGAGGTTGGGTAAGTAAAAACTCTCCGCCATGCCGCTGCCTGGAGTTTTGACATCGACAATCAGATGGGCGCGAATATCAACCGGGGAAATATCTTGCGAGCCATTAGTCTCGACCAGAACTGTACAGTCAAGATCCAACAATGAACGAATAAGTTCTGGAGTATCCGGTTGCAGAAGAGGCTCGCCTCCGGTCAATTCAACCAGTGTAACCCGGTAACTTGAAACCCGGTCAATGATCTCCGGAATGGAGACTTTTTCACCAGCCGATTCATGGCGGGCATATCCGGTGTCACAATAGCCACAATCAAGATTGCAACCAGCCAAACGCACAAAAACACAGGGGAGTCCAACGAACGTGGACTCCCCCTGAAGACTACAAAATATTTCGCTCAGACTGAGCATGATCCTATTTCTTTTTCGGCTGCATCGCGATCACCACGGGACTGGCAATAAAGATCGACGAATAGGTACCCACCATAACACCCACGATCATGGCAAAAGCAAAATCATGAATCACGCCACCGCCAAGAAAAAAGAGACTTATCAGAACCAGCATGGTAGTCAACGAGGTTAAGACAGTCCGGCTGATAGTCTGGTTAATTGAACGATTTACAATATCGACAAAAACAGACTTACCGGAGCCCTTCATATTTTCACGAATCCGGTCATAGACAACAATTGTGTCATTCAGGGAGTAACCAACTATGGCCAGAAGAGCAGCGATAATCGGCAAAGAAAACTCCTTATTTAGAAGAGCGAAGACCCCGACTGTAATCATGACATCATGTGCCAGGGCAGCGATCGCTCCCAGAGCAAAACGAAATTCAAAACGCAAGGTAATATAGATCAGGATACCGATCATAGCATAAATAATCGCCAGCATTCCTTGGCGCCGCAGATCCTTACCAACCTTGGGACCAACCATCTCCACCCGCCGGATATCGACATTTTCAGCGCCAAATTCCTGGTCAAGTACGGTCTTGATCTCATCCGAAAGACCAACCAGATCAGATTTGGACTTCTCCACACGAATCAGAAATTCATGGGCTTCTTCGCCTTCAAACTGCTGAATTGAAGCCTCTCCCATACCGATACCAGCTAAGACCTGACGTATATCATCGGATTCAACAGCCTTGGCGAAACGAACCTGAACCATAGTCCCGCCCGCAAAATCGATCCCGTAATTAAGGCCACCGCGAACCAGTAATGCGGCAATTCCAACAAGGATGGCAATTGCGGAAATCATCATAAAAAGACGACGTTTGCCGATAAAATCGACATTCATCTTATCTGAGTTAAAAAACTGCATATAGTGACTCTCCAGGATTATTAAATACTAAGTTTTTTCAAAGGGCGCCGCTCGGCTACCATATCAAATACCAGGCGGGTGACAAATATCGCCGTATAGAGGCTCGAAATAATCCCCAAAGAGAGGGTTACCGCAAAACCTTTAATCGGACCGGTACCATACTGATAGAGAACAATGGCAGCAATAAGAGTCGTAATATTGGCATCCATAATCGTCAGAAAAGCTTTACCGTAACCACTGTCAAGGCCGGCCCGCGGAGTTTTACCAAACCGCAACTCTTCCCTTATACGCTCAAAAATCAGAACATTGGCGTCAACCGCCATACCGATAGTTAAAACGATACCGGCAATCCCCGGCAAAGTCAGCGTGGCCTGGGCCAGAGCCAGGATACTCATGATAAAGAGTAGATTTAAAACCAGTGCCAGATTCGCCACCAGCCCACTCAGGCGATAGTAGACCACCATGAAGACGACAACCAGAAGAAAACCGACAACCATTGAGATGAAACCGTTACGAATCGAATCTCGCCCTAAAGAGGGTCCGACGGTTCGTTGTTCAAGGATCTTAATCGGTGCCGGCAAGGCCCCAGCTCTCAAAACGATCGCCAGATCATGCGCCTCTTTGGCCGTAAAGCGACCACTAACTTGAGCCTGCCCCCCGGAGATTTGTTCCTGAATTACTGGTGCAGAGTAGACGTTATTATCGAGGATAATAGCCAGGCGACGCTTGACACTGGCAGCCGTAATCTGGTCGAAAAGTTTAGCCCCTTGGGAGTTAAATTCGAGAGAGACGTAAGGCTCGCCAAACTGACTGTTAAAACGAACATTGGCATTGGCGATATACTCACCCGTCATCAGGCTCTTCTTTTCAAGAACATAGGGACGTTTGCTGATAATAGCGTTGGTTTCCGGATCACGAGTCTGCTCATAGAGGACTTCTAGGTTATCGCCAAGTTCAGCGACACTGATTTTGGCCGGATCAAACTGGTCATTAACCAACTTAAACTCTAAAAGGGCGGTCTTACCAATCAAATCGATCGCCCGGCGGGTATCTTTAACGCCTGGCAATTGCACTAAAATCCGGTTATTGGCCTGAACCCGAATCTCCGGCTCAGCAACCCCGAATTGGTCAATCCGGTTACGCATAGTTTCGACGGCTTGGTCGAGAGCCAATTTTTCAATTCTCTGCTGATCTTTTTCACTCACCAGATAGACAACAGTCGAGCCTTGGGTTGACATATGATTCCAAGCCGGAACCCGCTCTTCAAGAAAGGTCTGCAGACGTTCGAGCTCGCTCGCATCTTCAAGTACAAATTTTATGGTACCGGTGTTACCCTGGGTAACCTCAGAGACCTTAATCTTCTCTTCGAGCAACATGCGTTTGACACTGGCGGTCATCCGATCGGTCGATGCGTGCATCGCTTTTTCGACATCAACCTCCATAAGAAGATGAATTCCACCCTGTAGATCAAGGCCTAAATGAATTTTTTCAGTTGGGAATATCTTTCCCCACCAGTCAGGCACCGTGCCACCCATAGTTGGAAAAAGATATATCAGGGCCAAAACGATAGTTGCCAAGACAATCGCGAGCCGCAGTTTAACACTTTTAATCATCAGTTGAAATCCTCGTGCTTATTAAGCTTCAGGGTAAATTTTCTGTAGCGCGATTACCCTCGGTGAGAAAAAGCCTTCTCTTGCCCACCATTTAAAATATATCAAAAGAGTTCACCACATTCCAGGCCTCGGAACCAAAGGCTATCAGCTATCGACCTTTTTAACCGACGTAATCTGTCCGCGAGAGACCTTGATTCTCACTTTTTCGGCCACTTCAATAGTAACAACGGTATCGGCAACATTCGTAATTCGCCCCATGATACCGCCCGCCGTTATAATGTCATCACCCCGCTTAAGACCAGCCATCAACGCCTTATGCTCCTTTTGCTTTTTCTGTTGCGGCCGGATCAGAAGAAAGTAGAAGATAACGAACATTAAAATCAAAGGGATAAAAGTCTTGAACCCTTCCATGCCACCGGCAACACCTTCTACTCCACCAAACTGACCCATTGCAAATGCTACACCTAACATAGATTTCTCCTTCTCGATATTATAAGTTAAAATTATAAGATTAAAAATCAAACATTTATCGTAACTATTCAGCCAACCCGCAAATTCTGGGTAGACAATCCAGATTTCCTTCGGAGAATCAGGTTATGTCCCCAGAATTTGCTAAAATATCAATATTTGACACTTTTTTACTTACGCTGAATAGTTACCATTTATCACAAACAGACCTGACAGAAGCGGAATCAGTTTTTATCCCAGACTCTTGTAATCTGCCAAAAAAGCCCCCTTAAACTGCTGAAATTCACCACAACTAATGGCTTTACGCATTCCTGCCATCAGTTGATTGTAGAAACGTAAATTATGGATCGTGGCCAGCACCGAAGATAAAATCTCCTTTGCCATAAAGAGATGCCTGAGATAAGCCCGACTAAAGTTGCGACAGGTATAGCAATCACAACTTGCATCGATGGGCTCAGGGTCTTCACTAAAACGAGCCTGTTTAATCGAAAGCGGCCCATGACTGGTAAAATACATACCGTTACGGGCATTCCTGGTCGGCATCACACAATCAAACATATCAAGACCAGCGTCCACCGCAATCAGCAGATCCTCGGGAGTCCCCACTCCCATCAAGTAGCGAGGTGATGCTTCAGGCATCTGCGAACCAAACTCATTAACAACATCATACATGGCCGCCGAACCTTCTCCGACACTCAAGCCGCCCAGAGCATAACCGTCGAAACCGACAGCCACGGTCTTCTCAAGACTTAAACGGCGCAATTCGGGAAAAGTACTTCCTTGAACAATGCCGAAGAGTAGATTATCTGAACGTTTGCGGGCCTGTTTAGAACGTTCGGCCCAGCGAGCCGTTAATTCGAGAGAGTCAAGAGCCTGTTTAGAGGTCGCCGGATAGGGCGTACACTCATCGAAAGCCATGATAATATCGGCCCCCAAGGCTTCCTGAATGGCAATTGATGATTCCGGCGTCAGGCGATGGCTACTGCCATCGATAGGTGAACGAAAAGTTACCCCCTCTTCATCTATACGCCGCAGAGAAGAGAGACTGAAAACCTGAAACCCGCCACTATCGGTCAGAATCGGACGGGTCCAGCCCATAAATTTATGCACCCCACCCAGCTTTTTGATCAAGTCATGTCCCGGACGCAGAAAAAGATGATAAGTATTGGCCAGTACGATCTGGGCCTCAACCTCATCTTCAAGTTGCTTAGGGGTTAAACCCTTAACCGTTGCTTTGGTACCAACCGGCATAAAACACGGGGTCTCAATAACCCCATGCGCGGTCGTAATTCGACCCCGACGCGCGTAACCATCGGGTTCTTTGTTAATAATTTGAAAAGCACTCATTTAAAAATCAACATGGCATCGCCATAACTATAAAATCTGAATTCAAGTTCTAGAGCCCGGCGATAGGCTGCCATAATAGTTTCCCGACCGGCAAAAGCTGAAACTAGCATCATCAAAGTCGAAGCCGGCAGATGAAAATTGGTGAGCATGGCATCAACCAACTTAAACTCATGCCCAGGATAGATAAAAATATCACACATCCCCGAAGAGTCTCCGGTTAACGCATAATACTCCAAGGCCCGGGTTACTGTAGTGCCGACTGCGACAATACGCCCCTTTCTCGCTTGAGCCTCTTTAATCCGACCAAGAGTAGCCTCTGGAATCTGAAAATACTCTTCATGAATCCGATGTTCTTCGACCTTTTCACAACGCACCGGAGAGAAAGTGCCAAGTCCGACATGGAGGGTCAAAAAAGCCGTCTCGATCCCCTTCTCATGCAACCCGGCAAGCAGCTCTTTTGTGAAATGAAGCCCCGCCGTCGGAGCTGCCACAGCACCAGAGGCTGCAGCATCGGCATAGACTGTCTGATAGGTCTGCCGATCAGCGCTTGCCGGCTGCCGTTTTATATAGGGAGGTAAGGGAACTTGGCCAACCTTTTCGATGGCTGCATCAACACTGGCACCGGCCTCAACCGACAAAGCCAACAGGCCGGGATCAGTACCCGAAGGCTCAACAACCTGCCCCCAAAGCCCGCCACCAAAATCCAGTTTTTGCCCGCTCTGCATTTTCTTGGAAGATTTGAAGAGGGCTTGCCAAAGAACCCGGCTACAATCCCTCTCATCTTCGCCTAAAGATTCAGTGACGGATCTCACCAAAAAGGCTTCGACCTGACCACCACTCTCTTTGCGCCCCAGCAAACGTGCCGGTATCACCTTGGTATCATTAAGAACCAACAGGTCACCGGGCTTGAGATGTAGATGCAGATCACAAAAGAGTTCATCGCTAAAAACCCGATCGTGACGTTTGACGAGCAACAATCGAGATCGATCTCTCTGCGTCAGG
>DAOWIX010000060.1 GCA_030640695.1 Deltaproteobacteria bacterium
TAATAGTAGCAAAGCAATGCCAGCTAGGTGTTTGTTAGTTTTGGTGGGTTTTTTGTCGGATTCTTTGCCTTGGGCCGCAGTTCGAGGAGCGATTATGCCGCGATCGAAGAAATCCAAAATTATACGGCAGGTGTGAAACTGACCGATTATGCTGATATTAAGAACCTCGGCCGGGCTACGGTTGCCGTCAATAAGCCTGTAGACCCCAAGCTCATCCCTGTCGAACTGGCTCTCCAGCCCTTCCTGAAATAGTGAATTATCTTTTGCCGAAGATTCATTACTGTTTAAGGCCAAAGTTGATTCGTAGATTCTTTCCAGGGGCAAGAGTCGTTTTTTCATGACCGCCATCTCATCAATCTGGCGCAGGGCTTCAAGGATGATGAAGTTGGTGTCCTGAGGTGGGAAAAAAGCGTGGTTTTTGACTTCGCTGGTGGGGATGAATTTATAGCGCCCCTTAGTCCATTGCAAAGTGATAATGAATGATTCTATGAGACGGCGCAGGTTAGTTCTTTCGAGTTCGTCGCGGCTTATTATGCCGTTTTTTAAGAGCGCTTTTTCGAGGCCGTGGAGACTGTTTAAGGTGCCTTCTTTCTGTAATGAGAGCAGGCTTTCTTCATTAAGCTGATCGCTCTTTATCAGGATAGTTTTAAGGTCAAGGGCATGACCAATAAATTGGCAATTAAAATCAACCAGGTAGCCTTCGTTGAAAGACCATGAACAGCTGCCGTCATTGCCATCGACACTTAAGGTGCCGCATTTTACTTGTTGGGTGATGAGCTGCATGACATCGGTTAGCTCAAAATTTTCGAGGTCAGCACTTAAGCCTTTTGCAGTTTGGATACGGCTCATGGGTTGCTCCTTGAGGAGCTCCGGCGTTGGAATCGGTAGCGTGTCAAAGCCAATACGGCAAGGTTGATACTCCAGAGAAGGAGCGGGAAAATAAGGGTCAGCCATGAGGTTGAAGGTGGAAACGGCTCCATAATGCCGGTTTGGCAGATAAGGAAGTTGTAGAGCCAGAGCAGTAACGGAATAAACAGGCCGATGGCGATAAATATGTTTCCTGAGATGAATTGGTAAAAGCCGGGCAAGATGATGCCGCCAACGTTCAGCATCAGTGCAAACGGTTTGAATTTTACACGCTCTGTTTTGGTTGTTGCACTATCAAGGAAAGCAGCAGCAACCGGCAGGTCTCCTTGACGACAGGAGGGGCAGTTTTTATTCTTTAATTTTCGGCTCGGGTGAAATAGGCAACCGCAGAGAGAGCAGAGATTTCGGTTTGCCGGAGCCCTCTTTAGCAGAAACAGAAGTCCACTTAAGGATAGCAGGATCACAGTATAATAGAGGCCACTGGCGGCTCCGGGGAAGAGTATACGGCAAAGAAATTCCGGTAGAAAAGTTTCTTTGCCGGGTTGGGAGTCGGCAAAGTGGCGATAAACATTTTCGGGCAGAGGCATGAAGATAAGTTTTATATTCTCCTCTCTGTCGAGCCCTTTGTCGTCATTAGGTGATTGGTTCAGGGCCGGGTTCAGCTTGAAAGCCATCTGCAGAGCCTGCATACTCTTTTCGAGGTTAAATGACTGTCGGATATAGGCTTGGCTGAGGTTGTAGTAGGGGATCCCAGAGTTTTTTTCAAGCTGACTGGCCTTGCGATAGTAGGCTTCGGTTGGGTCGGTTTTTTTCTGTAGGAGATAGAGGTTGGCGAGATTGTTGTAAACCGCACCCAGTTCAATATTGTCAGCAATGATCTTCTCCAGAAAAATTTCTGCTTTGGCGTATTCTCCTCGGAGGCGGGCCGTCTCGGCTTGAGAAAAAAGTTGTAATAGCAGTTGGCTCTGGTTGGTGGCCGGCTGTCTCACAGTGACTTCATTATTATTGTTGTAAAGGTTGGAGTCATTGTCAAGGCCTGAAGCGGTATGCCGAGCCGCTTTGAGAAAAGATGAATCGAGAGCCAGTAGTGAGGTCATACCTTTTTCATAGGCCAAGGGGACGATGAGAAGGGTTGATAGCAAGAGGGCCAACGTAATTATGTCCCGTCTGGTCGCCAGCAGAGAGATGCCGCCAGCCAGCAGAAGCAGGCCGACGAGAGGGGCCGGAACCAAGATTACAGTAACGGCGATTGCGGTAGTGATTGCTAGCAGGGTAAAATTACCTTGCCGGTTCAATTTGATGTGCCCCATTTCGCAAAAGGCCCGGTAGTATTTAATCATCATCAGGAGGGTGCCCAACAGAAATAGGGCTAAAGGGATAAAGGCTATCGCCAGCCAGAAAAATGTCGAAGCGTAGAAGTTTTCCTGAGGGTTATTTTTGAACTTATGGCTGGCCCGGCCCAAGCTGGAGAGTGATTCAAGGTAGTGCTGTTGTTGGAAAAGGAGTTTGCATAAGGCGGTTTCGGGGAAAGAGTAGTCTGGGGAAATGGCGATTGAAGCAGTTGTCAGCAGTTTTGTTACCTCTTCTTCCAAGCCTGGCAGGGCTGCCATCTCAAGAAGAGCTAAAGAGTAGATTGTCGCATTGTTGATGTTGCTTTGCCGTTGTTTTTGAATAAAGTTGTTGGTTGCCGTTTTTAAGGATTGGACCGATGTTCCGGGAGCTTGGACAATCTCTTGCCAAGCGGCTCCCAGGGGGCTACTTTCGCAGCTGATTGCCGGGTTCAGAAGAATCATGAGCAGCAAGGCTAGAAGGCTGCCCGAAAATGTCCTTTTTCCCCAACTCATCGTTATGCTCAAAAAATTATCCTCAGAATATCATATGCTTGTGGTTCTTTCTCGAATGTTTTGCTATTGCTCAACGATCCGTTTTGATGAAGTTGTTGATGCTGAAAGTTATATCGACGCTAAGCAGGTTATGTTGGTCTGAGTCAGTTGATAGGCGAAGCGGTAAGGTTATTGTGTGTGGGTTGATGAGCCTGGCCTTGCCGATCTGGGCGATTTCAGGTTTAAATGGCTCGTCTGTAGTCGGGGATTTTCCGATTTTTGCTTGGTCGGTCTCGGGAAAGGTAAAAGGGGGCCGGTTGTCGGTGGTTTTGCTTTGGTTTCCGGTGGAATTTTGCTGTTGAATGTCCAGGGGTGATTTTCTTGGTTGCAGTGGTTTGGGGGTGCTTGCTACTTTAGGCAAATCGATCATGTTGCCGGTTTGCTCGACGCGGTTGTGGTTTGAAGTTTGGGGTTCAGCAAATTTTTCGGACTGCGGCGGGGTTGCGAGGGAGGTTTTAGGTTTTGTTTTGCCTGATGCTGTCTGCTCGGTCCGCAGGCTTTTGCGCTTTAAATCATTTAATACCTGTTTGCAGCAGGCAGTCAGGGTTTGCAGGACGCCATTTCCGGTGATGGCGGAAGCGGCGAAACTGGGGAGTTGATGATGGTTGAGGAGTGAATCGAGATCCTCCACGGTCATGATGTTGTCGAGATCCTGTTTGTTGTACTGCAAGATCATGGGAATTTGAGTGACATCGCGATTGTAGTATTTAAGGTTCTCTATCAGATTTTTGAGGCTTTCCAGATTCTCCTGCTCCATAGAAATCTGGGAGTCGGCTACGAAGATAACGCCATCGACCCCAGTCAAAACAGCTTTGCGGGTTGAATTGTAGTAAACCTGGCCCGGAACCGTGTAGATCTGGAAGCGGGTTTTGAAACCGCCCACATTCTCCAGTTCAATCGGTAAAAAATCAAAAAAGAGGGTGCGGTCGGCATCGGTTGCCAGAGATACCAGTTCGCCCCTTTGGCGTGGGTTCAGTTTGTGATGAATCTGCTGAACATTTGTTGTCTTGCCGCAGAGAGCTGGTCCGTAATAGACAATCTTGGCACTGATCTCCCTCTTTTTATAATTGAAAATTGCCATGTTAATCCTGAATTAAGTGACTTGATAGTTGAGTTCTAGGTGATTTTGCTTTGCTTTACGGAAGTTTCCAGTAAAGAGATTTCACGGGCTAATTCCGTGTTTTTCAGATCGAGTGAATGGGCCTCACGCAAAGCTTCTAGAGCCTGAGGGTAATGACCCATCTCTTTTAAAATAAGACCGAGTTGTCTCTTGAAGGTTAAAAAGTCATGTCGGGTCAATCCTTTTTCCAGTAACCCTTGTTGAATCTGTGAAAGAGCTGCCGAGGATGAACCCTGACTTAGAAAAATTTGGCTTCGTAAAAGTAGGGCCGGGAGCCGGAAGTTGTTTGATTTGAGGGCCTCTTCACTCTCTTGCAAAGCTTGTTCAGGTAGCTTTAATTCATTGTAGGCAAGGGCCAGATTGTAGTGGAATTTATCTGATTCAGGGTTATTTTTTTCTTCCTGAAAAGTTGTTTTCAGGGTTTTAAAAATTTCCTCAACGCCTTGTGTTTGCGGGTCTTGTTCACTGCTGTCACTTCTGGTTTCATCTATGGAAAACCCATCAATTTCATCTCCAAGCTCAGCTCCTAAATCGAAGAAATTGTCTGTATCACCACTGTTGTCCAAGATCGGTCGTGGGGCTGGGGGGGGTGAGTGAGTGACGATAATATCTGAATAGATACTCTTTTCGCTCTCTTGGTGGTTTGGGAAAAGTTCCTGGAGCAGTAAACGGTAAGGCTCTTTATCTGGAGCGATCTCAATGATAGTCTCCAGTGTTTGTAGAGCTTTATTATCTTGACCACTTTCTCGGTAGTAGTCGAAAGCCTTGCGAAAATAAGCAGTGGCATCAGCATAAAATTTCTTTTGGCGGTAGATGCGGCCCAGCTCGAGGTTAGCTTCAAGGTGTAACGGTTCTTCATTGAGGGTTTTTTTATAGGTTGCGATCGCTAATGGTATAAAATCATGTTCCAGGTATAGGCGCGCACTTCTGCAATACTCTTCCAGAGCCTTTTCACGTTCACCGTGAGCCAGATACGTATCGGCCAGTTTCAAGCGTAGGCGAAAATTGTTGGGGGTCTGGCTGAGTTGTTCCTCAAGCACACCGATAGCCTTATCGGAAATCTCCAGCGCCGTATCTTTTTGACGTGTAAAGGTGCTCTTGAATCTGGAAAAAAAACTTGGTTTTTTAGTCAATTTCAAATGACACTATTGTTGTTTAGGCACGAACGCCTGTGTTTTTTTAAAGGTAGATTAAAACCCTATTTTGCTACCATAAAAATTCAATTATTTGAAGGACTTAATATACTTTTTGACTTTTGTCAATTGTTTTGCTAAGGCTTGTTGCCAATTCAGTTTGAGACGGGTTGCGTTTTATCTTTGTCTTAGATTTGTAGTTGTTTATGACAATCAATAATTCTTTGAAACCGATCATCCTATCGTTGGTGATCAAGACAGCATTATGCTTTAAATATTACGACCTTATATAGCTATATGACAATTAAACCACTAAAAGCGCCAGCTTTGCAACCTGGAGACCAATTGGGGGTCTTCGCCCCTGCCAGCCCTGTGCGTTTGGAATATGTTCGCAAAGGGCAGGAGTATCTTGCCCTTTCAGGTTTTGGCAACCGGGAAGGCCGCTCCCTTTTCAGCCGTTCTTATCATGTGGCCGGTGATCTGCGAACCCGTCTGGCCGATTTTGAAGATTTGCTGGTCGATCCCGAAGTCAAAGGCCTGGTCGCGGCTCGGGGCGGTTATGGTAGTCTGCCGCTTTTGCCGCTTCTCAACTTTGCCCTTATTGGGCGTCACCCCAAAATAATTCTTGGCTTCAGTGATCTTACGGCTCTCCAACTGGCACTTTGGCAGAGACTTAAACTGGTGACTTTCTCCGGGCCTATGCTGGCGGTCGAGATGGCACGCTCAGAAATGGTGAACAGTCCATTGTTGTGGGGCCTTTTGACCGGAGCTGCGGAGTCTGAGCTAAAGCCTTTGCTCTCGGCTTATTTAGTCTCAGAAAAACTTGAGTGTCTGCGCTCTGAAACTTTTTCTGGACGCTCTTTGGGCGGTACATTGACACTGCTGGCAAGTCTGGCCGGGACTTCGTATCTGCCAGATTTTACCGGAAAAATTATTTTTATTGAGGATCGCGGAGAGTCTCTTTATCGGCTTGACCGATCTTTGACCCAGCTGCGCTTGGCCGGCGTATTTAACTCTCCGGCCGCGGTTGTTTGTGGTGATTTCAAGCTCCCGAATAGAGTCGAAGAGCCACTTTTGTCAGATTTTCTGAAAGCTTTTTTCGCTGAGGATGATTTTCCTGTTTTGATAAATTTTAATTATGGGCACTGCCCGCAAAGTTTTATATTCCCGCAAGGAGTTATGATGGAGTTTGATTGCCGGAGGGGATTGATAAACCTTCTCGAAAGTGCGGTGGAAAATGGCTGTTGATTATGATCTGGTCTGTCGCCAAGACGATCTTGGCCCGTTGCTTGCGGCCGCCTTTCTCGCAAAAGAAAAATGCCGGGTTCTGTTACTGCCGCCATTGCCTAAAAAGGCGCCCGAGCCCAATTTCCTGATTCCGGTCCTGCGTGGCTATCCGGCCAGATTACTCTCTTCCTTAACGGAGTTGGAAGATCCTCCGGCGCAGTTTTTATCCTGGCAGAGTGGGTCAACGGTTAGATCTTGGTCGGATTCTGTAAGCCGGGAAATGGAATTTTCCAAACTTTCAAAGTCGACCCTTGCGCACGGGGGATGGCCTGAGTTGGAACAGTTGTGGCAACTTCTCGACCGTTGCATGGCGCAGGGGCTCGAAATGCCGACTTCGTCATTAGGTGGCATCGGGCGCATGATCTGGTTGTTGGTGCGCAATGAATTTTTGCGCGAGCGTCGTCGTTATAACCTGGTAAGTTGGCTTGAGGCCACGGGAATTCCCTCTTCAGAGCAGCAGCTATGGCGATCCTTAGTGCCTTTGATCTCTTTAAGCCGTTTTGCTGATCCTCCACTTTTGTCTTTTGCCTATGGGGTTCAGACCCTTTTAGCTCCCGATGCCTGGATCGGTATCGGTCGGCTTAAAGAGCATCTGCATGAATATTTACTTTCCCAGGGAGCGCATCAGGTAGAGGAAGAGTGGGTGCCGGTCTTTGACGGTAAGTGGTTTATCGGGGTTGGCAATAGTGATAAGGTGGCTCGTCGGGCGACACTTTTTTTGGCAGACTCAGATCCCGGCTCTTTAATGCAGGAGGTTCCTGCGCCCCGGCGGCGAAGGGATTTTAATCGTCAGTTTCAGCTTGATGATCCGGGTTTTAGTCATCTTCAGACGACTTCGACTCAACTTCGTCAGGCAACCGATCAAGCTTTATACCATCTTGA
>DAOWIX010000010.1 GCA_030640695.1 Deltaproteobacteria bacterium
CCGGGCCCTGCCAGCTGGCTTGATCAATACCCAACAGGCCCTGTTAATGACCTGCGCAAGCTACCTGGTCTTTATCTTTGCGGCCGCTATGCTCAACTCCTTCTGTTTGCATTTGGCACCCTACGTCATTATGTTGCTGACCGCCTATTCCGTGGCCAAACGCTATACGATCTACACCCACTACATCCTCGGCTTCTGTCTAGGCCTAGCCCCGGTCGGAGCTTGGATTGCGGTCACCGGCTCACTGGCTCTGACCCCACTGGTCTTAGCTTTTGCAGTCGGCTGCTGGGTCAGTGGTTTTGACCTGCTCTACTCTCTACAAGATATCGAATTCGACAAACAAGAAGGCCTGCACTCAATTCCAGCAAGCATCGGTATCGTCCAGACCCTGGCTCTAGCCCGCAAGCTCCATTTAGGAATGCTCGGAGCCCTCTTTTTTGTCTATCTGGCCTCGCCTTCATTGGGCTGGTTCTTCCTCCTGGCCCTACTGGCGGTTGCCGCACTCCTACATTACGAACATGAAATTTTGAGCCCTACCGATCTTTCGAAAATTGATACTGCCTTTTTCACAATTAACGGCTATATAAGTGTCACCCTTTTCGTCGTCGCAGCCCTCGATATTTTTGCCGGTTGATTAAAGCAGTGGGCAGTGGGCAGTGGGCAGTGGGCAGTGGGCAGTGGGCAGTAAAAAAACCTGGCGACTGACAACTGTCAACTACAAATGGATTTTATTAAATCCAGATAAACAACTTT
The DNA here is from genome assembly GCA_030640695.1 of Deltaproteobacteria bacterium. Taxonomy (GTDB): domain Bacteria; phylum Desulfobacterota; class Anaeroferrophillalia; order Anaeroferrophillales; family Tharpellaceae; genus Tharpella. The sequence continues at coordinate 754 of DAOWIX010000010.1, forward strand.
TGAGCATTTCAGAATAACATCACTCAAGACGTGACTAACAAACAACCGGGAGAGCATCCATGCCTCATATTGAACCTTTCAAAGGAACCTATTACAACCCCGAAATTATCGATGACATGGCTAATGTCACCGCACCGCCATATGATGTCATCACGGGCCCGGGTAAAGCCGAACTTCTGGCTAACAGCCCCTACAATATCATCCGCCTAATTCTCGGTAAAGCCGCTCAGGAGATGGGCGGCAGTCGGCCACAGAGCGAATTTAAAGAGGCAGCTTCGACTTTTGCCCAGTGGCTTTCCGAAAAAATCTTGATCAGAGATCCGGAACCGGCCCTCTACGACCTCGAAGAGGAGTTTGAAGCGGTTGGCAAACGCTTTTGCCGACGTGGGTTCATCGGCCTGCTGAAACTGGAAGGAGAGAAAAATGCTGTCCGCCCGCACGAAAAGACGATGCGTGCCCCAAAAGAAGATCGCCTCGAACTAACCCGCCATTGCCGGGCCAACTTCAGTCAGATTTTCACACTTTATGAGGATCAACAGAACATCATCGAAGAGACCTTAAGAAAAGCGCGGCAGCCTGAAACAATGATGACTTTCACTGAAGACGGCATCACTCGCCGACTCTGGCGGATCACCGACCCTAAAGCGATTGCCACCGCCCAAGAGCACCTCAATAATCGAGAAATCTTTATCGCTGACGGCCACCATCGCTACGAAACTGCCCTTCTCTACCAACAGGAGATGCATGCAGCAGCGCCATCCACTTCCAAGAACCAGCCCTGGGACTACGTCATGAGCGACTTCTCAAGCATGTCGAGTCCGGGCTTGGCGATACTGCCGACCCATCGCCTACTCTCAAATTTCCCAACCCCCGATCCAACCGAACTGAAGCAGCGACTAGCGGAGTACTTTACCATAGAAACTTGCGACACCGGTTGCGAGCAAATTCCGGAATTGCTCAAACAACTGGATAAAAGCGGCGATAACTCAAGCTTTGTGGTGATCGCTGAAAACCTTGCTGAACCTCTACTGTTAACGCTTAAGCAAGAGGCCGCGACCGAGATTCTCAACCAACTACCTAAGGCTCTGGCAGCCCTTGATGTTTCGGTTCTGCAACATCTCGTCTTTGGTCACATCTTAGGGATCAGCTCTGCCGACATGGAGCAGCAGCGCTACACCCGCTACACTCAAGATGCCGCCACCGCCATCAATGCCGTCCGTACCGGCGAAGCCCAGATTGCCGTCCTGCTTAAAGCGACCAAAATTGATCAAGTCAGAGAGGTTGCCACTATGGGTGAAAAAATGCCGCAAAAATCGACCTTTTTCTACCCCAAACTAGCTACCGGGTTATTGCTTAACCGTCTCGACTAACAACATGGAACAACTGCCACAAAATGATCCGGGGACGACCACTACGCTTGAAAAACCACCCCTTTATGACCTTGAAATAGAACAGCCCGAAAACGGTTACCGCTACAATCAGGATCCCTTTCTCCTGACCAGGTTCATAAACGAACACCGCAATCAATGGCGAACCCAGCTTGACGGTGAATGCCTTGACTTAGGCACTGGCGTCGGCATCTTGCCACTACTTTTGGCACGGGACTTTCCAGGCACCCACTTTACCGGTATCGAGATTCAAAAAGAGCTGGCGACGCTCGCAGCCAACAATGTCATACGCAACAAATTAAGTGAGCGGATTGAGATCATTACCGCTGATTACCGTGATTTGAACAAAAAAACTGACCTTACCGGCCGCTTCAAAATGATCGTCTGCAACCCCCCCTACTATCCTGAAAAAGGTGGCCGTCTCAACCGGTGCCCGCAAAAGCGTCTCGCCCGCCATGAGATGGCCGGTAATCTTGAGAGCCTGATCCAGACCGCCGCCAGCGTCCTGACTACCAAGGGCCTCTTCATTGTTATTTTTCCAGCTGAACGCCTAGTTGAACTGATAGCCTATCTTAAGAGTCAAAAACTCGAGCCCAAACACTTAAAGTTCATCCACCCAAAACACTCCGACAGGGCCGAAAACCTACTACTTGCGGCCCGCAAGAACGGAGCCCCAGGCATAATCATAGAAAACCCACTGACGATTTGACAAGCCAAGTCGGGCCCTAGACTATTGAAAACTGCGTAGAAGATGAATTTTTTTTTGACAGCTCCGTTCTTTTACGCTATAGATGACAGTTCTTGTCCGCAAGTTGGAGCAGGCTTAAAACAGCTTCCTCAAAACTGACTAATAATCATAACTTTTAATAATGAGATAACCCCTCTTACACATGCCATCTTTCACCCATATCAATCAAATATTTGCGCTCATCGAAGATGAGCTCAAAGAGACCGAAGTTGCTTTTTCACGCTATCTGGGATCTGACATCGCCCTGATCCCGAAAATTGGCGAGCATATAATTTTAAGTGGCGGCAAGCGTCTGCGCCCGGCCCTGCTTATCTTGACCTGCGGTATGTTCGGTGGCAACCGTAAAACTGCCACTTTGCTGGCGGCTGTCATTGAATTCGTCCACACCGCCACCCTGCTTCATGATGACGTTGTTGATGAAGCCGACATGCGCCGGGGTCTGGCAGCGGCCAACACTATCTGGGGCAACGAAGCTTCGGTTCTGGTTGGTGACTTTCTCTTCGCCATGGCCTTCGATCTGGCGGTTGATCAAGGTTCGTTGGCCACCCTTAAGTCGCTCTCCACGGCGACTAGAAGGCTGGCTGAAGGTGAGATTCTTGAGCTCATGAAAACCGCCGACGTCAGCACAAGCGAAGATGACTACATCAAAATAATTGATGGCAAAACTGCTATTTTGATGGCGGCAGCCTGCGAAATCGGTGCCATTATCGCCGAAGTCGAACCCGATATCCAGAATAAAATGAAGGAGTTCGGATTATGTCTGGGAATCGCCTTTCAGATGATTGACGATATTCTCGACTACAGCTCCTGCGAGGAAGATCTGGGCAAAACCATCGGCATTGACCTGGAAGAGGGCAAAGTCACCTTACCTCTGATTCACACCCTGCAACTTGCCCGCCCCGAAGAGCAGGAAAGAATTAAGGAGATCATCACTGCCGATTATGTCAGTCGCCAGGACTTTGACTTCGTCCATAAACTCATGAAAAGCTACCAGAGCCTCGAATACACTAAGGCAAAGGCCGATAGCTACCTTAAAAAAGCCCATGCTATCCTGAATAAAATTCCGGAGTCACAGGAAACCGAAGCCCTACATTTTATCACCGATTATGTCCTGAGTCGCGACCGTTAAAATTAATTGCTATTTACTATTATTTGATTAACAGATATATTCAGACCAGTCCAACAAAAGGAGAAGAGAGATGTCAGACAATGTTACGCAGGTTACCGACGAAAGTTTTGCTGAATTGCTTGAAAACTCGGACACCCCTGTCCTGATCGACTTTTTTGCCACTTGGTGCGGCCCCTGTACGGCAATAGCCCCGATTCTTGACGAATTTGCCGGGGAAAACAGTGACAAACTTAAAGTCGTCAAACTAAATGTCGATGAAAACCCGAAAACTCCGGCCAAATATGGGGTACGTGGAATCCCGACATTAATTCTCTTCAACCAGGGTAAAGAGGTTGACAAAGTTGTCGGTATGACCTCTAAAGACAACCTGGAGAAGATGCTGGCCGGGGTCTGAACATGACGGCCGGCTTTACCCTGAAAGCAATAAGCCAAGGAACCCCAAACAATGCCCTGTTTTTCAACCCGTAAAGCGTCAAATTACAGATTCATTGCGGCTGGCTTTATCCTGTTTATCGCCATCATGCTCACCGGCTGCGACAGCGGACCGAAAAAAGCTAAAGTGCCGAAAGAGGTGCCCGCTTTTTCCTTGACTTCACTCGACGACAAACCCCTGACCAGAGACAACCTCAAGGGAAAAGTCGTACTTCTCGATTTCTGGGCGACATGGTGCGCCCCCTGTCGAGCGGCGATCCCACACCTTGTCACCCTCTATGAAACCTACAAGGATCAGGGATTAGAACTCATAGGTGTAAGCCTTGACCAAGGTGGCCTCCCCGATGTCGCTGATTTCGTCAAACGCAACCATATCCCTTACCCGATTGCCCTCGGCACCAATAATTCGATCACCAAAGATCTGGGCAACATAACCTCCCTGCCGACCATTATCCTACTCAGCAAAAAATCTTCCATTGAGTTCAAGGTGGTGGGTTACAATGCAGAGATCGGAAAAAAACTGGAAAAAACAATAAAAAAACTACTTGCGGAATAAAAGTAGTGGGCAGTGAAAAAAACTGGCTACATGCAGCTGTCACGACAATTTTTTACTTTGCAGAGAAACAAACCTTAAAACCAGACAACTTACGGCTTAGGCCGTACAGGTAGAATAACATGACCCAAGACCTCCTCATCGAAATCGGCACAGAAGAGATTCCGGCCGGTTTTTTAAGCAAAGCTTTTATCGACATGAAAACCGATGCGCATAAAATGCTCACCCGTATGCGCCTTGATCATGGCGAAATAAAGATAATGGCGACTCCAAGACGACTAACTCTTCAGGTGGCCGATCTGGCTCCCGGACAGAAAGATCGCGTCGTTGAAAACATGGGTCCGGCAAAACGAATCGCTTTTACCGAAGATGGCCAACCGAGTAAAGCCGGTATCGGTTTTGCCCGAGGTCAGGGTGTCAAACCGGAAGAGCTTGAAGTAGTTACTACCGAAAAGGGTGAGTATGTTTGCGTCCGTAAACGGGAGACCGGAGAAGAGACCATAAAACTACTGGCTGAGGCCCTGCCCGCCTATATTATGAATATACCTTTCCGCAAATCGATGCGCTGGCATGATCTTGATGCCCGCTTCGCCCGGCCCATCCACTGGCTGGCAGCCCTCTACGGCGACCAGATCATCACCTTTGATTGTGCTGGTATCAGTAGCGGCGCCACATCGAGTGGTCACCGATTTATGGCACCGGACAAATTCACCATCAAACAGCCGGCTGATTACGTCGAGCTCTGCCGCAACTCTAAAGTCATTGTCGACCAGACAGAGCGCAAGGAGATGATCAAAAATCAGCTTGCAGCGATCGAAAAACAACTGGGCGGCACCATCATTGAAGATCCGGAACTTCTGGAGACGGTCACCAACATTGTCGAATATCCCCATGCCATAGTCGGCTCCTTTGATAAAAGTTATCTTGAACTACCGGAAGAGGTTCTGATTACGGTAATGCGCCATCATCAGAAATATTTCCGCCTGCGCGACCAACAGGGCAAACTGATGGCCAATTTCATCACCGTCAACAACACCGTTGCCCGAGATCCCGAAGTTGTCGTCAAGGGCAACCAGAGAGTCCTTCTGGCCCGCCTCAATGACGCTCGCTTTTTCTACCGGGAAGACCTCAAGGTTCCGCTTACAGACTTTATCGAACGTTTACGTAATGTTGTCTTTCAGGCTAAACTCGGAACCTCATACGAAAAAGTTGAGCGCTTCCGAGACTTATCTGAAAAGATCGCCGAACAACTCTGTCCCGAACAGAAAGAGGCAATCAGCCGCACCGCCTGGCTCTGCAAAGCTGACCTCGAAAGCAATATGGTCTGCGAGTTCTCCGACCTTCAGGGAATCATGGGCCGTGAATATGCCCGGGCCGCCGGTGAGGCCGAAGATATCGCTATCGGCATTCATGAACACTATATGCCGACCGCTTCCGGTGGCACTCTGCCGAGCAATGACTGCGGCGCCATTGTTGGCCTCGCTGACAAAATTGACACCATCGTCGGCTGTTTTGGCGTTGGCCTGCAACCCACCGGCAGTGCCGATCCTTACGCCCTGCGGCGCCAGGTTTTAGGAATCATCAACATCTGCCTCGACCGCAACTACCGCTTACCCTTAAGTGATCTTGTTAGCCAGGCTTTGAAACTTCTGCAAAACAAAATCGGGAAACCGGCTGAAACGATTGCAACTGAGGTAATTGAGTTCATAAAAGGTCGCTTTTTCAATAACCTGACCGCAACCGGCATCCCGGCTGGTGTCATCGAAGCGGTTCTGGCCACAGGCTTTGATGATATCGTCACCTCCCATAAAAGAATCAGCGCCTTAGACCGTTTTCGCCATCGCGAAGATTTCGCCGATCTTTTAACTGCATTTAAGCGGATCATGAATATTACCCGCAACGAGAAAGAGAACTATAAGCTGATTCCTGAGAACCTGGTGACAGGTGCCGAAGCCGACCTCTATCAGGCCTGGAAAGATGTCGCCACACGATTGTCGCAAGATCTTGACAACAATGATTACGACCAGGCCTTCAGCACAATCGCCGAACTTAAAATTAGCGTCGACACCTTTTTTGACGAGGTCATGGTCATGGTCGAAGAGAAGACGATACGTGAAAACCGCCTCGCTCTGCTCCAGGGAATTGCTGCAGACTTCAAAAAAATTGCTGATTTTTCCAAAATTTAGATCACTGCACACTGCCCACTTCAAAAAAGGAGAAACCTGATGAGCGAACAATATGTCTACAGCTTCGGCGGTGACTATACTGAAGGCGATGCCAGCATGAAAAATCTGCTTGGCGGCAAAGGTGCCAACCTGGCTGAAATGATCAAGATTGGCGTACCCGTGCCTCCTGGCTTTACAATCACTACTTCTGCCTGTGTTGCCTTTTATGAAAACCAGCGCCAATACCCTGAAGGGCTGGAAGAACAGGTTCGTCAGGCGATGAGCAAAACTGAAGAGACCATGACCAAGGGTTTCGGTAGCAACTCCAACCCTCTACTCTTTTCAGTGCGCTCCGGCGCTCGGGTTTCGATGCCCGGGATGATGGATACGGTGCTTAATTTGGGCTTGAACGACAGCACTGTCGAGGGTCTTATCGAAGGTTCGGGCAATGCCCGGTTTGCCTACGACAGCTATCGCCGTTTCATCCAGATGTATGGCAATGTAGTCATGGGAATTGAGGGAGATAAACTCGAAGAGCTCCTTGAAAAAGCCAAAGAGAAAAAAGGGGTTGCCAGCGACAACGAACTTGAAGCCGATGACCTCAAACTCCTTGTCTCTGACCTTAAAGCCAGAGTCAAGAAGCTGACTGGAAAAGAGTTTCCAGAAGATCCTTACGATCAACTCTGGGGCGCAATCAGTGCAGTATTCAACTCCTGGAACACAAAACGGGCCGAAACCTACCGCAAACTCAACAATATCCCAGACCATTGGGGAACAGCCGTTAATGTTCAAGCCATGGTCTTCGGCAATATGGGTGACGAATGCGCCACCGGGGTTGCTTTTACAAGAGATCCATCAACCGGTGAGAACCTCTTTTATGGTGAATTTCTGGTCAACGCTCAAGGCGAAGATGTAGTCGCCGGAATCCGCACTCCGCAACCGATAAATGAGGCGGGCCGTGGTGATTCTGACCTACCTTCACTGGAAACCGTGATGCCGGGTCTCTATCATGAGCTGGTTGCGGTCTATCAGAAACTTGAAAAACATTATCGGGATATGCAGGATCTCGAATTTACCATCGAAAACCACAAACTCTGGCTTTTACAAACCCGTAGTGGCAAACGCACGATCACGGCCGATATCAAGATCGCCCTCGACATGGTCGCTGAAGGCCTGATCGACAAACGTGAAGCCGTTTTAAGGGTGGAACCCGACAAACTCGACAAGCTGCTACATCCGACCCTTGATCCTGAGGCTGCCAAAGAGCTGCTTGCCAAAGGCCTGCCCGCCTCACCGGGAGCGGCTTGCGGTGAGATCGTCTTTTGCGCTGATGAGGCCGAAGCCATGAACGCTGACGGCCATAAAGTAATTCTCGTAAGAGCCGAAACCTCGCCTGAGGATATCAACGGCATGAACGCGGCCCAAGGGATTCTGACCTCGCGCGGCGGTATGACTTCACATGCGGCAGTCGTCGCTCGCGGCATGGGTAAATGCTGCGTTGCCGGCTGTGCCGCAATCATTGTCGATTATAAAACCAACTGTTTCAAAGTCGGTGACAGGCTCTTTAAAAAAGGCGATATCATCACCCTTGATGGTTCAACCGGCGAGGTCTTTATCGGTAAAATCGCAACCATCACCCCACAACTGACCGGCGAATTCGGCACTTTCATGAGCTGGGCCGATGAGTTCCGCCGCTTGAAAGTAAGAACCAATGCTGACACCCCGCATGACGCCACTGTGGCCCGCGATTTCGGAGCCGAGGGTATCGGACTCTGCCGTACCGAACATATGTTCTTTGAAGAAGAACGCATCAAGGCGGTTCGCGAGATGATTCTCGCTGATAGCCTGGAGGGCCGAGAACAGGCCCTGGCGAAACTGTTACCATCCCAAAAAAGCGATTTTTTCGGCATTTTCAAGGCCATGGACGGACTCCCGGTAACCGTCCGCCTGCTTGACCCACCCTTGCATGAATTCCTGCCTCAGAACGAAGATGATATCAAGGAACTGGCGACCATCATGGGGGTCTCTTTAGCCGCCCTCAAAGAGAGAACTGAAGCCCTGCACGAGTTCAATCCGATGCTGGGTCATCGCGGCTGCCGACTCGGCGTCACCTACCCGGAGATCTATGCCATGCAGGTTCGGGCCATCATGGAGGCCGCCTGCGAAGCCACCCGCGATGGGATTACGGTAATCCCTGAGATTATGATTCCGCTGGTTGCCGATGTTAACGAACTAAAATTTTTAAAAGATCGAAGCGTTGTCATCTGCGACCGGATTATTGCAGAGTATGGCGTCACTTTAGACTATTTGATCGGCACCATGATTGAGCTGCCGCGCGCCGCTCTGACTGCCGATGTCATTGCTCAGGAAGCCGAATTTTTCTCTTTCGGAACCAATGATCTGACCCAGACAACCTACGGTTTAAGCCGTGATGATGCCGGTAAGTTCCTGCCTGAATATGTCGATAAAAAGATTTTTGCGACTGACCCTTTCGTCTCCATCGACATCGATGGCGTCGGCGCCCTGATCGAGATCGGGGTTACCCGAGGCCGAACCACCCGTCCCAACCTTAAAGTCGGTATCTGCGGCGAACATGGTGGTGAACCAGCTTCAGTCGCCTTCTGCCACCGCACCGCTCTTGACTATGTCAGTTGTTCTCCATTCAGGGTGCCAATTGCACGTCTGGCCGCAGCCCATGCTGCCCTGATGGATGATTAATAAAACTGGTAACTATTCAAAAGATAGTCTAAGGGGTCAACGAAGTCTAAAGGGTCAAATAATTTAGCCCTTTAGACCTCTTTGGCCTCTTTTGCCTTTACGACTCATAGCTCGGTTCCGGCAAAACAAAAATAGGGACACTAACTCCTTTGGTCAAAGAACCCGATTGTAATCTGATAAAAGTTTACGAAACCCTTCTGACTACATTCGGACCCCAGAACTGGTGGCCTGCCGAGGGGCCGGAAGAGATGATTATCGGTGCCCTACTGACCCAGAACACGACCTGGAAAAATGTCGAAAAAGCCCTTGCCAATTTGCGCAGTCATAACCAGCTTTCATTTTCAGCAATTTCGACTTTGCCTCTACCGGAACTCCAGAAACGAATCAAACCTTCCGGCTACTTTCGCCAGAAGAGTGAACGACTAAAAGCTTTGGCAACAGCCATTATTAATGCCGGCGGACTCCGTCAACTGGCCCAAAAAGAGACTCTTGACTTAAGAACATGGTTTATCGCTTTGAAAGGAGTCGGCCCGGAGACTGCAGACAGTATCCTGCTTTATGCTTTCAAACGACCGCTTTTCGTTATTGATGCCTACACCTTAAGGATATGTAAACGACATAATTGGCTACCAAGCTCCACCGACTATGCTAAAGCTCAAAATTATTTCAGTTGTCAGCTGGCTCCGGATCCAGCCATTTTCAATGAATTTCATGCCCTACTCGTTCAGATCGGCAAAAACTTCTGCCGACCCAAGAACCCACTTTGCAAAAAATGCCCTCTAAACCATTTACTTGATTGACTTCATAAAACTTAAGAGGATCACCATGAGTGCCGATAACACGCCTCAAAAGAGTACAGTAATTGATGCTAAAAAAGCCATTTTTGACAAAATTTTCAAAGAGAACCAAGATCTTAGAGACCGCAACTATGAACTTTCCCATACCTTAAAAAATTTTGAAGAATTAGCCAGAAAACGAGAAGATCAACAAAAACGTTTTGAAGATCTTGAAGAGGGTATCCTCAAAGCCGATGATCTTTACAGCATGACCAGCGAACTCCAAAATAAACTTGCCACTGATTTTTCCATCCCTCTGGCCAACCTCTCACTCATCGAGAGTGTAAAAAACACTATAGGTCTCGAACTTCAGGAAATCTTTGCGCCCGCAGGATATGATCAGGCAAACACACTTACCCCCGCCATGACCTTCATCAGCGAGAAGGACTACAATCGGCTCTTCCCCCGACATCAACCCTTGGTTGCCAGCCACCCTGACCCGATCCTCCTCGCCCAGTTTGGCCCCCTTCCCAAAAATGCTCTCCCGATCGCTTCAGCCGCCTTTGTCCCGCTTATCAGTCGCGGGCGGGCCGTCGGCACCCTCAATATGGCGAGTCCTGATCCCGATAAATTCATTCCGGGAACGGCTACTGACGCAGTAGAAAGCCTGGGCCGAAAACTCGCCACCATCATAGAGAACACCCTCTTAATGGCACAATTGCAAAAGCTTCTACGCACCGACCCTCTGACCGGACTCTATAACCGACGCACTCTCGACGAGGTTCTGCCGGTCGAATTTGCCAGGGCTCAACGTTACGGCCACCCGTTAAGCCTGATCATGATTGATCTTGATGATTTCAAGCTCGTCAACGACCGCTACGGCCACCCGGCCGGTGATCAGGTTCTTGAGGAGACCGGAGCCCTGATCAGTAACAATCTACGCCAACATGATATTGGCCTCCGCTACGGCGGCGATGAGTTCACCATCATCCTGCCCGACACTAACGAACAACAGGGCCGGGCAATCATCAGCAAACTAAACAAACTAGCCTCTGCCGCCAAAATTCAAGTCGATCCAGATAACAATCTCGCAATAAAACTATCTGCCGGTCTCGCCACCTTCCACGACGGCTCCTTAACTACCGTCGAAGCCCTGAAAAAAGCCGCAGACAAAGATTTATATCGAAATAAAGAGACCAAAAAGGAGCAACAGTAAACCCATATGCTCTTTATTTCGGGGTTTTAATAGACGACTCGCTGCCTCTGACAGGTGAACTCCAGGAAATCGCCCTCGCGTTCGACCATCAGGGTGACCGGAAGGCCGGCTTGGCCGCGAATCAGTTCTACTACTTCACGCAACGAGAAGTCATCGACTGCGAGACTATCGACGACAACCAGGCGGTCTCCAGCGGCCAAGCCCTCAAGGGCCGCTGGTGAATCGTCCAATACATCAGCAATCTCATAACCCACTTCGCTTTTGACCAAGCGGGCGCCGATGCCGACCAGAGCCAGCCGACCTCTACCTTCCTGATTTCGTTCAAGTGATACTTCAAAGAAAAAAGGATTGTTACGGTTTTTAAAATCAATTCCGGAGAGCATTTCACTGACATATCCCGAAGCCGAAACCGTCATCGTCATCAGGCCGCTATTATTTCCCCAAAGCTCAAAGAAACCGGCATCATCGGCTACGGCCCGGAGTGCTCCGACCGTAATTCTAGCACTGCCTAAGGGGGCGCCGCTATCCCGGCTATAAACCCGTCCATTAACACCATTAATCTCAATCCTGCCTCTACCGGTTTTTTTTAATTCATTAAGATAAACATCAAAGCGGGCCAGACCACTACCACCCCGAACATCAAACTGCCGAACCTCCAGGGTCTTGAAACCTGCACAGGAAAAGCTTAAGCGCCCGACCTCTCCCTCCAGCCAGAGATGAAATTCCCCCGACTGATCGGTAACCAGACTCTCACCATTAAAGCTTACTTGGCATGCATTAAGCGGCAGTCCGCTGGCAAGGCCAAAAACCGTCCCTTCGACCCCGAAATCGGCCCCCGGTGAGACCTTATCTATTACCCTCTCCGACTTTTTCGGCACTATTTTCTCTTCGGAAACAACTTTGGCCGTTTTATCAGTCGGAGTTGTCGTCTTCGGGACACCAGACGGAGGCAAGGCACTTTTAAGAGTTTCAGATGTTTTTTGCACCCCATCTTCCGGCATTGATACAGACGGTGCCATCTCAGGTTCATAAACGACAAAGAAAAAACCGCCGATAAACAGGAGAATAATCAATCCCACCAACAAAAATTCAAGTTTTATAAATTTTAGTTTCATCTCATCTCCTGCAAGGTTTTCAACAAGCCGCTGGAGCGCTCAACCCGGTATCGGCAAGCAGCTGCCAAAGGAGCTATCAAAGAAGCTGTACTGCAAGAGCGGCCCGTAACCTCAGGGAGCCAGATCTCAATCCTTTTTGCGGCCCGGGTGACAGCCGTATAAAGCATCTCCCGAGTCAGCAGAGCACTCTCCTGTCCCGGCCAAAGGAGCACTACTCTTTGGAAACCAGACCCTTGTGCCTTATGAACGGTAACCGCAAAAGCACTTTCATGGCTCGGCAGACGTAACGGAGGAAAGGCCGCAAAACTGCCGTCGGCACGCCTAAACCAGGCCATTAAGCGGCCTTCGGCATCGGGCCAGATCAGACCGATATCGCCATTATAGAGATTAAGTTGCGGAGCGTTGCGGGTGATCATCAAAGGACGCCCGCGATAATACTGCTGGCTGGCCTGAAGGCCTAAAGCTCGCGGCAGAAGGCGGTTAAGATTTTCAACCCCGAAACGCCCACGACGCAATGGCGAAAGCATGCGAAAACTCTGAAAAAGGGCAAAAGCGGTAGCCAGGTCATCAATCTCACTATACGATTTAAGCATAATCGCATGACCGTTAATCTCAACCTCTTGACGGGCTATTTCATTTAATAGAAAAACTTCAAAAGCCGAACCTTCCACCGGCAAAATGCGAATGCCGACTTCGCCGCTGGGATCTTTTGTGCATAGTTGTTCTAACTCGTCATCAACAGTCCTTGCCGGTGCCATAATCGCCCTTTGCAAACGGGCGATACCACCATCTGGAGCAAACCGGTAACTTCTTTTAAGTTCAATAATATGGTCAGCTAAAAGAGCTTTTTCCATGACTGCGGGCAGCTTGGATGCCGGCGCCAGTCGGGCCAAATCTTTTTGAAAGGCTGAAGAGAAGCAGTTTTCAGAGCCCAAAGAACAGAGATCACCAAGCACGGCTCCGGCTTCGACCGAGGCCAGCTGATTTTTGTCGCCTAAAAGAATGACGGCACAGGCTTTGGGCAGAGCCGCAAAAAGGCTGCTCATGATCCAGAGCGGCACCATCGAAGCTTCATCGACAATCAGCAGATCAACCGGCAGCAGGTTAGCAGCATGATAGCGAAAACCCTGACCCGGCCGATAGCCAAGCAGACGATGAATGGTTGCAGCTTGAAGTTTAAGGAGTTCTTCCCTGACACTCTCCGAACAATCGAGAAAACCGACCTCATCTAACAGGGCCTGGTGCAGGCGGGCCTGAGCCAGGCCGGTGGGAGCACAGAGGACAATTCGGTGTTGAGTATGATACTCAAGCCAGAGGGCGGCAACGGCTGCGACCACCGAGGTCTTTCCGCAACCAGGACCGCCGCTGATGATCGTAAAACGGTTACGCAAACCGGCACAAACGGCGGCGGCCTGAAAATTAAATAATTGCCCTTCACCTTCACCTGAAATTTCATCATAATCGGCGCCGGCAAAGCGTGGTGCCACAGTAGCCAAAGCCTGGATGGGTTCAGGAAAAACAAAAGGTGGAACTTTAAGACGCTCATTTATCATTCGTGCCAGACGCTGCTCATAGTCCCAGTAACGCTGGAGATAGAGGCGCCCATCATCAAGCACCAGCAAATGACGCCGCAAGGCCGCATTTGCTGGATTTGCTACGGCAACGTGACCGGTGAGATCGGCTTCCCAATTTGCAGGCCATTTAAGAGATGAAAGCTTAAACGCAGTTTCATCCTCAAGATCAAAATCGTTGCCCGCCAGGAGCCACTCGGAGAAACCTTCCGCCATACTCCGCAACGGCAGACAGATCTGACGACGGCTGTTAACCACATAACTGGCGAGCAAAGCGGCCAGAAAAAGTGGCCAGCAAGCATCATCTCCTGCCTGCCGACAGACCAGTCGGGCAAAATGAATATCGATATAGTCAAACGGGCCGGGGGTCGAGAGAGACTCCAGGAGGGTGATATTTTCTGCGGCTCCGACAGCAATCGATTTTTTCTTTTTCATAAAAGTCACTTACCGCAGACTAACTCAGTGAGAGTATTCACCAGTTCCAGAGAGGGACGATCATAAAAAACCCCGCTCTCGGCATCTTGGCCGTTAACACCTCTAAGGTAGAGATAGTAGACCCCGCCAAAGTTGGTTTCGAAGTCGTAATCGTTGAGGCGGTTTTGTAAAAACCGGTGCAGAGCTATCAGATAAAGATGGTACTGGAGAATATAATCTGAATCGAGCATGCACTGCTGCAGGGCCGAACCAGCATAATCTTCGTAAGTGGCCCCAAGATTATTAGTTTTCCAGTCGATCAGATAATATCTGTTATTAACGCTGAAAACAAGGTCAATAAATCCGTTGAGATAACCGCTACCCGGCAGATGGGCCGGGAACTTAATCTCCCAACCAGCAATTTTATCCGATCCGGCTTGGCAAAAAGCGGGCAGTCCCTGACTTTTGATTACATCCGTTAACTTTTTCCCATCTAAAGATTCAGGCACCGGCAGAGAGAACTCCATCTCCGGTCGTGCCAAAAGGCCCTCCTGTGAAAGTCTCAAATGACCATCAACACACGGCAAAGGGGTATTTAAGACCTGATCTATCATGAGCAAAACCTTCTCTTTATACTCCGACAGAAGGCTTTCGTGAGCTGATGCTGGATCAGATTGCGGGGAGGCGATCAGTCCATAACGTTCAAGAGAGCTGCACACTAGGGCCTTGAGCTCATGATCGTTTTGCCAGCCGCTTTGCCGGACTATGGCGAAGTCCAATTTTTCAAAGATCGCATGGATGGCGTTGCCGGTTGCTGTCCCGCCGGGGAAATCTGCCAACGGCGGTGGTGCGCTTGGGTCAGAGGTTGCAGGCCGCTCCGACTTTACCAGTCCCGTTAACGGCTCATGGTAGCGCTCGGCCGTCAAGCGGGAAAAACTCAACTGCCCTTTTTCGGGCAAGAGTCGGCGTTTAAAGCTGCGAGCCGTTATGGCAAGCGGCTCAAGAAGATCGGAATTGAGCTGTTTATGGCTCCACACCGGGGTTTCGCGGACAATCTCAGGAATCTCCTCCCAAAGCTCCGCTTTTTCGTCATCGATCACGTTCAAGCTCGGTGCCGGGCCGCCTTTAGCGATAAATTCCTGCCGCTCACTCTCGCTGCGTGGCGGCCGCCGCAGATACATAAGTGCGGTTTTGCCGCTGTCTCGAAGCTGCGGCCAAGCCAGATAGATAGAAGATTGGGCCCGGGTCAGGGCAACGTAGAGAAGTCTTAAATTTTCCGCCAGTTCTTCTCCAGCGGCAGCCTC
>DAOWIX010000016.1 GCA_030640695.1 Deltaproteobacteria bacterium
GAGTTCTATCTGAGCCACATCTCTCATGTAGACCAGACTGCCGTCAGCGCCGGTTTTAATGACAATCTCGGCAAACTCTTTGACTTGTTCAAGCTGGCCTTCGGTAGTCAGGGTAAATTCAACCTGCTGATCCCTGAAGGTCGGCGGGGCTCCGATTTTGCCGATGGCGGCCTGACGGTTCTGAGATTTTATTGCGGCCATAATTTCGGCTGGACTTAAACCCAGCGCTTTTATGCGATCCGGATCGAGCCAGACGCGCATCGCATATTTTTTTTCACCCAGGATCTCGGCCTTGCCGACACCTTTGATTCGGCGCAATTCATCAAGAACATTAAGGTTGGCGAAATTATTGAGAAAGCTTACATCGTAGCGTTCATCCCCGCTGATCGCGACAAAACAGACGGTGGCCGGTGATTTTTTGTCAACCACAACCCCCTGCTGGGTTACTTCAGAGGGCAGCTGCGGGGTCGCCATTGAGACCTTGTTCTGAACATCGACGGCTGCAATATCAAGATCATAGCCCGGTTCAAAGTAGATATTAATGGTTGAGGTTCCCGAACTGGTACTTGAAGAATCCATATAGATCATGCCATTGACGCCGTTGATCTTATCCTCTAAAGGCCGGGTAACGCTCTCTTCGACCGTGGAAGCGTTGGCGCCGACATAGATGGCATTAACGACTACGGTTGGCGGGGTTACATCGGGATACTCCTGGATTGGTAGGATGCCGATCGAAACCATCCCTCCTAAAACAATGAGCAGGGCGATGACCATGGCAAAGATCGGGCGCTTGATGAAAAAATCCGAAAACATGGTTACTCCTTCTCCCCGGCCATTCCCGCTTTTTTCAAAATTGCCATGACCCCTTTAGTTGCGGTCACATCCTTAGCGCTTACTGTCATCTCAGGTCGTAATTTTGTCAAGGCGGAGACGATAACTTGAGCGCCGTCAGCAAGCCCTTTTGTGATCTCTAAGTAGTTGCGACCTTCAAAGCCACGGTTTATATTAACTCTTTGAGCCTGGTTTTTTTCATTGACGGTATAAATAAAACTGCCTTGCTGATCCTCAAGAACAACATTGGGGGGCACCATCAGAAAAGATCTCTGGTCGGTGACAAAGATATCAGCGTAGACAAATGTTCCTTCAAGGAGCTGGTGTTCAGGGTTAGTGACCACAGCCCGCATGGTTATCGTGCCGGTCATTGAATCGATGCGGTTATCGGTAAAATCGACTGTTCCGGTAAAGGGTTCGCGTTTGATCAGGTTGAGCTGACTCGGTACCCGGACCCGGGCGTCAAGCATCTTTTTTGAGGCAAATTTGGAGATGATCTGGTACTCTTCCTCAGTTGGTCTGAAGTAGGCGTACATCGGGTCATCAGCGACCATGCTTGTCAGAACAGTTTTCTCACCGAAGCCGACAATATTGCCGATATCAACATTGAGGCGGCTGATACGACCGGATATCGGAGCTCTGACAGTGGTGTAACTCAAGTTTAATTTTGCTGTCCTGATCACGGCGTTATTAGCTTCAAGCGTTGCCAGGAGCTCATTCCTTTTGGCCTGATACTCTTCCAAAGTCAATCTCGGGGCCAGGCCTTCAGCCACCAGCGGTTCAAAACGTTTGACGTTGGCGGTGGCCAGGTCGAGGGTAGCCTGATCTCGTTTACGTTTGGCCTGAGCCTGGTTCAGATCGTCGATATAGCGATCCTTCTCGATTTCAAAAAGCGGCTCTCCCTTTTTAACCAGGGTTCCTTCCTTAAAGAGAACTCTTTCCAGCACTCCGGTCACTCGAGCTCGGATCTCAACTCTTTTGGAGGCCTCAGTTTTGCCGGTAAACTCAAGCCAGATCGGGATCGGTTCTTTTTTTACGACAATAACTTCAACCGGCAAGGCCGGTTTTTCGGGAACCGGTGCCGCCTTTTTATCTTTACAAAAGCCTGCTACTGAAAGCGAAAGCATAATTGCCGTCAGCATGACTATCAGGGGTCGTTTCATCGAAAGAATCCTTGTTTTTATTTTATTTCTTTGGTTGTCAAACCTGGAATAACACCGACGGAATTTTCAATTCGGGCCAGGGCGGTCAGGTAGTCATAGTAGGCGGTCACCAGATTTGATTGTGAGCGGGTCAGGCTGAGTTGGGCGTCATTGTATTCGATCATATCATTGAGGCCAGCTTTATAGCGTTTGTCGGCGAGAATGAAGTTTTCGGCGGCCAGTTGCATGGTTTCATCAGCAATGTCAACACTGTCGCGGTACTCAACTCCTCTAAGCCAGCTGTCGGTAACCTCCTGAGTGATTGCCAGTTCGAGTTCTTTGAGAACGGCACTGATCTCATCAAAACGGGCTCTGGCCGCAACTGTTTCACCTTGGGTCTGGAATCCGGAGAAGATTTCCCAGGTGAGGTTGACACCAAAGAACCACTGGTCCGAAATTGAGCTCAGGTCAGTATCGTACTCATCGTAGCTTGCTTGAGCATTAAGGGCCGGAAAGTAACCACTTTTGGCCCGGCGGATCTCAGCCTCGGCAGCTTTGATCAGAGAGTCTACTGCCTTCATATCGGAGCGCGAGCTGAAAGCGGTCTCTAAAAGCAGCTCCACTGAATCGGACATGGGTGGTTTGCTGGCGGCCAACTCAGGCAAAGCCCCTTCGTTGTTGACCAGCTTGTAACTGCCACGGTTGGGTTTGCTGCCGAGAACCTGTTCCAGTCGAACTCTGGCAATTTTCAGATTGGAACGGGCTTGAAGCAGGGCCAGGCGGGCATCAGAGAGGTTGAGATTGGCATTGGTTATATCAATTTTTGTCCGGATACCGGCGGCAAAATATTTCCGGGCCCGATAGAGTTGGTGTTTATAGTTAGCGACGGCCTCTTTTTCCACGTCGATCAATCTTTCTCGGGCCAGAACCGCATAAAAATCTTTTTTTACTGCGAAAACGATATCTTTTTGGACCTGTTCGAAGTTTTCTGTGGTCGCCTCCAGGTTGCTGCGCCCGGCCGCAATGGCCCCGCCGGTATTGCCGAAATCATAGATCAGCTGCGAAGCGTTGATTGAAGCAGTAGCGACTGTATCTTCATCATCGGGTTTGAGATTGTCGATATATTGGCGACCCACCCCAGCTCCAATTGAGAGATGGGGAAGGTATCCGGATTGGGCTTGAGTCAAAAGTCCCCGGCCCTGGTGCACCTGCTGAGCGGCAATCTCAATTTGAGGGTTGTTCTTCTGGGCAATCTGGATAACGGTTTCCAGATCAAGTTTGAGCTCCTGGGCCAAAGCTTGCTCATGCGGAAGCCCGAAACCCGACAAGCAAAGAGTAAGGCAGAAAAAGAGGGGAAGAATTTTAGACATGATGGTACTCGTTGTTTTAAATCTTTTATGTAAAAAATAAGTAACTACTCAGGTACCATCTTCAAGCTGCCGGGATTGGGGTCATTGCTGGTACGAGGTGCGTCAGCACCCCAGGCTTCGCTGTGAGCGTAGCGAGGAAGCACCCTTGGGGTTGTGACCCGTTTATGAGAGCGAAGCAATGTTCGCCATCATTTGCTACAGCTTTATGGTGGGTACCTGAATAGTTAAAAAATAATTATCTACGTCTTGGTGTCGGTCTTGGTGTTGGTTTTGGTGTCGGTCTTGGTGTTGGTCGGCTGGGTGGTTTCGGCCGACCGAAACCTGGGTCTACAGGTTTCGGTCGGCCTGGGCGATTTATGTTAACATCAACATTTCTGTGATAACCTCTATATGGATAGGGGTCATAATAACCGCCGTAATAGGTGGTAGTCGTGCACCCTGACAAAAGAAAGAGTATGGCAATGAAAAATCCGCCGAGCAATAATTTTAATGATCTGTTCATGATTACTCTCCCGCCGCCAAAGGCTGCTTGGACCAGCGCTGGACAATTATAAGGCCGCCATTCGGATCTTCTATAAGAGCCACACTGCCACCAATGCTAAGCTCTCTGGGTTGAACCAGCACGCGACCGCCCAATTTTTGCGCCCGCTGAGCAATTAATTTTGTGTCGGTTACCCGGATCGTTGGAGTCCAGCGAACATCCATGCTGTCAAATGGGACCGGCCTAACCCCGGCCCGCCATTTGTCAAGCCATAAAAACCAGTACCCATTTTCACTTTTTACTGCATCGTAGCCTCCGAGTTCTTCGTAAAAAGTCACCGAGGCTTCGGGCGTTTTGCTCCAGAGCTCAACCCAGAGCCACGATCCTATGGCCGGCTCCGTATCGTCTGGGTCTCCACCTAAAGAGTGCAAAAGCACTACTTGAGCCCCTTGGGGGTCGCTGATCAGCACGCCCCGGCCACGGTTTTTCATGTCAACCGGCCCTTCATGAATGACACCTCCGGACTTTATTACGAAGGCTGCCGCTTGATCTACATCTGGCACTGAAAGCGATGCCAACCAGCGGGCTGCATGTTCTTTACTGTCCTTTGGCTGAACATTAACTATACCGCCAATGGCCTGGTTATTATTTAGAACCACGGTATAGTTGCCCTGCTCTTTAAAGGACCAGCCAAAGAGATTGCCATAAAAATCTTTCGCAGCTGTCACATCATCTGTCAGCAGGTCGTGCCAGACAAATTTACCCTGGTGGTGGACGCCTGTGGGTGGTGAAGCAACCGGTGTCAAACTAAGTTTAGAACACCCGGTAAAGACTAGAAATATGAGCATGAATAAGATGAAATTTTTCTTTTTCATAGGATCCTCCTTCATTTTTTATAACATTTACTTGTTCTTGCGGGGGTAAACAATACTAGTTGGGTATCGTTATAGTAAATGGTGGTTTATGTCTAGTGAAAAAAATTATTCAGGGTCAATGCTAAGTGCTGGTCCGGTTTCTGGCGACTGTTGCAAAAATGTTGTTTTCTAGAAAGAGAAAAAAGGAGTGATCTTTTCAGAAACCTTTCTGCAGAAGGCTGAAAACATGGTTGGCGATAATTTCCGGGTCGTTATGGGAGGTTTTAAAGCCGGGCAGGAAGGAGCGAATCGGGGTGATTTGGAAATGGTAAAGGATCAGGCTTAAGATCGATACGGTCATTAAGTGGGGGTCACGATCCGGGCTTAGCGATCGGCACAGCTCATTCATGTCTTTGAAGAAATTACCGAAAATCTGATCGGCCAGTAGCTGCAGGCGTTTTTCATCGCCATCGAGAACCTCTCTCTGCAGGAGTCTTCTGAAGGTGTTGTCTTCATTGACCCGGATTGAGAGGCGATGAATTAACAGCTTAAGACGTTGTTCAGGAGTTGAATGCAAAGCAAAAGATTCATTCATGAAATCAGCATGTTTACTGAAGGCTTGAGCTAGGGCTTCAATGTACAGGGTCTCTTTATCAGGGAAATGGTGATAGAGAGAAGCCGCTTTAATCCCCACGGCCTGGGCCAGTTGACGCATGCTGACTCCGGCATAGCCAGCATCGGCAAAAAGAGGAATGGCTCTGTCCAGGATTTCAGTTTTGGTATGCTGACTGTCGGTACTCATTTTACAGGTTCCCGGTCGCATAGTGTAAGCGTATGACCGCCAGAACGGCATCGTTGCTGGCCTTATCATAGTTGACATAATTTACTGCCCGCAAAGTTTCAGCATCGAGCACTTCGGTGTTGGTGCCGATGCCCTCCTTGTAGCGATTGCGGGTGACCTGGAGATTTTCTTCAGCCTGATTCAGGGTCTCTTTAGTTACCTCGATTCGCTTCCGGCTCTCATTCATATCAAGCCAGGCCTGGCGCACCTGGAGCAGAATCAGGGTCTCAAGTTCGAGTCGTTGTTCAGCCAGGGCTTGGGATTGAGCCTGAAGGGCGAGGCTTCTGTTTTTTGCGACATTCCCGTCAAAAATATCCCATGATGCCAGCACCATCGCCTGCCAGGTGCCTTCATGTAACTGATGTGAGTTTTCCCGGTAATCATAGCCGCTTTTAAGCATAACTTTAGGGCCACTTGCAGCTTTAACTGACCTGGCCTGCGATTTTAAGGCTCCTACCTGTTCGTTTAAGACGGTCAGTTCCGGGCGGTTTTGTCGGGCTTTTTCATTTAAACTCAGGAGGTCGGTTTCGGGGTAGCTGGGCGTGATAGTTGCGATTTGAACCGGGTAGGTCAAGGGACGGTTTAAAAGTCGATTGTAGGCGGAGCTGGCAATATCGAGTCGGTTCTGGGTTTGTAGAGTCATTTGCCGGGCGTTGGCCAGAGCAACCTGGGCAGCTAAGAGATCGTTTACCGGGACCATACCTTCGTCATGAAGGTTTTTGACATCATTAGCATGCGCAGCCAGGCTCTCTTGATGGCTGTTGGCGACGTTGACCTGTTGGATCGCCAGAAGAATTGCCATATAGGCTTCGGCAATTTTCAATTTTACTTTTTGCTGAGTTGCCAGTTCGCTGACTTTGCCAGCCTGAAGATTGGCCGCCGCCGCATCAATCAAAGAGCTTATCTGAAAATGGGTGTAGAGGGGCACCGAAACCATGGCGTGGTAGGTTAGAGATTGCTTGTCTGCGGTTGTAAATTGAATATTCTGGGCAAACGCTGCCGGCTCGTTGTCGAGGACGGAGTAGCCCGCCCCAATATTCACGGTGGGCAGTCGTTGGCCTCTGGCGGCATCAAGTTCGGCCTGTTTAGAAAGGGTCTTCTGTGCGGCCGCCTTGAGGAGATAGTCGCTTTTTAAACCGATCTCCCAGGCCTCTTCCAGAGTTTCGGCAAAACTGACTCCGAGAGGGGATAGAAACTGGAGGGTAAAACAGCATAATATTAAAATAAAAATTTTTCTCATGATTGTTCTCTTCTTCTGTTGCCAAAACGGAGAGTCCGTTGTAGTCTTATTTTTTCAATACCATTTTCAACCAGAGAGTAAACTGCGGGCACCACCAGCAGGGTGAGCATGGTCGATGAAAGCATGCCGCCGATGACTGCGACCGCGAGCGGGCCGTTGGTGTCGGCCCCGGCGCCGTAGCCTAATGCGGCTGGTAGCATTCCCAGAATAAGCGTAAAGGCGGTCATCAGCACCGGTCTCAATCTGACCGGGCAGGCTTCATTTAAGGCGGCGTCGATGCCTTTGCCTTCACTGCGGAGTTGGTTCGTAAGATCAACCAGAAGGATCGAGTTTTTGGTGACCAGTCCCATGAGCAACACCAACCCAACCATCGAAAAAATATTGAGGCTATGGCCAAAGAGCCATAAGCCACCGATGCCGCCGATAATTGCTAAAGGCTGGGCGACCATGATGACCAGGGGTTGAATAAATGAGTTAAACTGGCTGGCGAGCACCATATAAACCAGGATGATGGCCATAATAAACGTGAAACTGATATAGTTGACGGTTTTACCAAACTCTTCCGCCCGGCCTCTCATTTTAACGTTGTAACCCAGTGGAAGCATATCTTTGGCTGCGGTCAAGACTTTGGTTACGGCGGTGCCCAGAGCGTCTTCAGGTGTGGCAAAAAATTCAGCCGCATATTGGAGGTCGTAGCGGGAGATAACGGCCGGTCCCAGGATTTCTTTGAAGTGGGCTACAGTATCGAGGCGTACCAGCTCGCCATTTCTGGTTCTCAGGTAAATGCGGCGTAAATCCTGAGCCGTGGTGATCTTTCCAGTTGTCGCTTTGAGGCGGATGTCATAACGTTCGCCATCGCCGGGCTCATCGTTATACTTTGCCACATCATAGCCGCCGGCCAAGGCATTAACCGCCATCGCGACATCAAGGGCGTTAAGTTCTAAATCGGCTATGCGGGTGCGGTCGATGATGAGTTTAACCTGGGGAAGATCAAGTTGTAGGTCGAGATCAACCTGGCCCAAGCCCGCTTCTTTGGACAATTTTTGGTTTAACTTATGGGCCAGTTCAGCGACTTGGTTAAGCTCCGGCCCAGTTAAATTAAATTGCAGAGGTTCTCCCCGCATCCCGCCAATTACGGTAAGCGGTGATGGGAATGCCAGAACGCCTGGGATTTGGGCCAGCTCTTTTCTTAAAACAGGTATAAGGTCATATTGTTTCAGGGAGCGTTCGGAAAGCGGAGTCAAACGAACGGAAATTTCCCCCCTTGAGACCTGGCCGGTGGCATCGCCACCAATTGTCGAGAGATAGGAGGCAATTTCGGGGTGTGATTTTAAGACTTTTTCGATTTCAGTCAGACGGTCATTGGTGTAGTCAATGGATGACCCTAAAGGGGTTTTCAGCGTAATTATAAACTGTCCTTTATCCTCAGGTGGCATAAAACTTTTGCCGATTTCCCCGAGCAGAGGCAGGGAGAGCCAGACCATTACGCAAGTGATGATGATCATCGACCAGCGGAAGCGTAAGGAAAAACGCAAAGAGGTACTATAGATTTTCTCCATAACCTGAAAACCGGACTCCCATAAGGTGTAGAGTTTGCCGGTCTTCGGTTTCACACTTAAGAAGCGTGAACAGAGCATCGGGGTGAGGCTGATGGAGATAAAAAGAGAAGTTAAGACGCCAACCGTTACGACCACGGCAAAAGCCGTAAAAAAACGACCGATTATACCACCCATGAAGATTACCGGGGCAAAAATACAGGCCAGTGAGAAGGTTGCGGCGAGGACCGGAAAGACGACTTGATTGGTGCCCTCAAGGGCGGCCTGCCGGGGGTCCATGTCTGGATATTTCTCGCGAAAGCGAAAGACATTCTCTAAAACCACAATTGCGTCATCGACGACTACGCCGATCAGCAGGAGTAGGGCCAGCAGCGTCATTTTGTTAAAGGTAAAACCACCAAAATACATTACCATCACGGCTCCCAACAGAGAGATCGGAATTGCCGTGGAGATAATCATGGTGGAGCGGAATGATTTAAGGAATATGAAAACAACCAGGGCCGCAAAGAGGGTTCCCATAAGGATATGGTCTTTTAAGGCGGCCACTGATTCTTCGATAAAATCGCCGTCATTTGAGGCTGTCTCAATCCGGATTCCCGGCGGTAGTTGCGGGATTATTTCATGTTTCAGTTTCTCTTTTATAGCCTCAACAATGGCAACGGTATTTGATCCGGTTACTTTGACGATCCCTAAGCTGACACAGGGCTGATCATTATAGCGAGAGAGCTTACGATTGTCCTCAAGGCCGTCGACAACTTCTGCAATCTGTCTTAAACGGATGGCCGCTTCACCGCGATGGGCAATAATCAGGTTCGCAATATCTCTAACATTATGGAACTCCAGGTCGAGCTTGATGAGATTCTCAGTCATGCCCCCGACCAGATAGCCGCCCGGTAGCTGAATGTGATTGGTCTGGAAGGCGCGAACAACATCACCGATTGTAATTGCAAGAGAGGCCATCGCTTCCGGCTGAAGATCTATCCGAATCGTGCGATCACGTTTGCCGCCAAGTTTGACTTCACCGACACCCTCAATTGATTCGAGCCGTTTTTTAACGATATTGCGGGCATATTGGTTGAGCTGTTGCAAAGTGCGATCGCCGGACAGACTCAGCCACATTACCGGGGCCGCGCCAACTTCCATCTTAGCGACCACCGGCGGATCCGCTTCTCTGGGCAGATCACGCAGAGCCTGGTTGACTTTGGCCTGGACCTCATTAAAGGCGATATCGACATCGCGGCTCAGTTTAAATGTTACGATAACTACGGAAACCCCGGGCGCCGAGCGCGAGATAATATGTTCGATGCCGGGGGTTGAGTTGACCGATGTTTCAATGACATTGGTGACGGTTGTATCAATAATGTCGGGGTCGGCCCCGATCATGGTGGTCGTAATCGAGATCGCCGGAAAATCGATTTCCGGGTATTCGTCTACGCCAATGCGGTTATAACTGACGAGGCCAAAGAGGATGATGACCGCACTCAACATAATCGCCAGAACGTGTTGTTTTATGGATAGTCCGGGCAAACTCATTGCTGTTTCTCCACAACTTTTGCGCCATCGCTAAGAAATCCGGCGCCATCAACAATGACTCTCCCATCGCCTGAGAGGCCGCTTATAATCTCAATTAGATCTTTCTGGCGTTGGCCGGTGACTACCTGCCGCTGATGGGCAATACTATTTTCGATTTCGTAGACAACCTCTCCGGCCGGGCGTCTGACCAGAGATCGGGCCGGGACCAGGATGGCGTTTTCGTGGCGGTCGATGGTAACTGTGCCGTTGATGGTTCCTCCAGGCCGCCAGGCTCCGGGATTTTCCAAGTAAATTATAACTTCAAGGGCGCGGCTGTGAATATTTACTGCGGGTCTTATCTGATCGATCCGGGCTTCGATTACACGGTCTTGGCTCAGCGGTGAGGTGAGTTTGACAGCTTGTCCGGTGGCAATCCTGGCCGCAACATTCTCAGGAAAAGGCAAAACAACACGCAGAAACTGATCGGTTACCATCTGAAAGAGTGGAGTTCCCGGTCTCACAAAATCGCCTTCGGAGACCAACCTTTTTTCAATCCAGCCGCCGACCGGGGCAAAAACTGAAGTTTTGGCCAGGCGGCGCCGGTTATCAGCCAGGCGGGAGCGGGCTCCGGTCAGCTGCTCTTTGAGGGCTATCAGTTGCACCTCGGCATTATCAAAGCGTTCCTGAGAGATCGATTTTTTGGTCAGGAGGTTCCGGTAGCGTTCCACTGTTTTTTTCTGGTTGACAATCAAGGCTTCAAGCCGGTCAATATCCGACTGTAAAGCCTTTTCTTCCAGTTTCTGCTGCTCATTGTCTACCGTAAGCAGGGTCTCTCCGGCCTTAACTACCTGGCCGGTATCAAAGTAAACCTTCTCAATGCGTCCTGAGACTTCGGCGGCAACCATGGGGTTTACTTTTGCTTCAATCCAGCCCATGGCCTCTTCTGTGACAATCACTGTGTCGCGGATTACCGGAGTGGTGGTTACTGGAGTTCCCTGATTGCCGGGCTCAGCCCAGCTGTAGCCCGCTCCGGCGATTGCAATAAAAAACACGATTAGGCAATGTAGGATCCTCAACATTTTCTTTTCTCCAAGTTGCAACAAAACAATGGGAAAGTATCTTTAACTAACGTTAGGTAGGGAGAATACACAAGAGAGGCTGATTCGTCAAGAAGGAAAAGCCGCAATCTTCTTCTTAAATGTTTTCTGGCGCTGCTTTCTTGCGTTGTTTTTTATCTGCGGTTATATGTAGGCCGCAATGTAGGCATCTGCGCAGATAAAGAGGTATAAATCCGTTAACATGAAAAAGCTTGCCACAACGCGGACACTTGGTTGCCGCCGCGAGAATGCTGGATATAAAAACAAACAGATACCAAACAGCAAAAACTTTACAGGTTTGGCGATCGGAGTTGGTTAATCGAAGCGAAAGCCAGATGGATGGCACATAAACCAGAATCACTCCCCAAAAAAACCAACGCCGCCGCCGAAGTTTGCCCAGTCCGAGGGCATACTTCGAGAAATCTTCACTCTTGTTTTCTTCCAATCTGACCTCCTGAACCTATTTTATTTCCATACACAATTCCCCTCGTTTTTGTCAATCTCATAATGGATACTGTTAACCGTTAGGGTGGATTGGGACAACTGCTTATTTCAACGAACAAAACTAGATCCCGGACAACCTCCTAAAGGTTGATTGAAGGTGTAGGAATGAGAGCGGGAGGGGGTGAGGGGCACTTTTTTCGTATACTTCCAAACAATATCGGATAATCCTTTAATTTTCAAGGTGTTAAGATATCCAATCTCTTCCGGCGATCCATCTCAGCGGAGACAATGTATAAAAGATAGATACATCCGAAGAAAATAATGTGAACCATCTTTCCCATAATGGTCAAACTAAATCAAATAAATTCAATATGTTATGTTGGTTGATGGGATTTGTCACATGGTTGGAACGCTTTATGCTGACATGTAAATTGTATAAAAAATATAGTCAAGAGACATTGAAGTCTTTTGGAGATGCGTAAGAGGTGAGAAAAATGAAAAACACATTTCGTATCGTCACACTGATTGCCATCCTGCATGCGAATTCGGTTTTTGCCGCGAGCGGTGCTGAGGGTGGGGGGATCGGCCTGATTGGGTGGATTTTTATCGGATTTATGGCTCTTATTGTTGCCTGCCAGTTAATTCCAGCCTTGTTTTTGTTAGGATCTATGATGGTGGGCATTTTAGGGAAGGCGAGTAACCAAGAGAATGTTTTGGACAGTGGAAAGTCCGGCAATTCCTGATTGAATGGGCTACCGGGATATTTCCAGGGAAAGGGGGATTATTAATGCAGCTTCTTCTTATAGCTGACAGGGATGAAGAGACTCGCAGTCGGATCGTCGGGTTTTTCAGTGGGAGTGAGTACAGGGTTATTGAGTCGGATTCCGTGGATGTTATTCTTCATAATGTCCTGAAAAGAGAGGCCAGTGTCATCCTCTTGGGTAATGAGTTCGACGGGTTATCGGCAATGGAAATAATCCCTCTCTTTAAGAGGTGTAACCAGAAATTGACCATTATCCTGATATCAAGTGAGGGGCCCCCCTCCCTTATCCGCAGAGTTCGTAAAGAGGGGATCTTCTATCATGCCTTAAAGCCTGTAAACGGCGGAGACCGAGAGGAGCTCAGGCAGGTGGTTCAATGTGCCTTTCATAACTCGACAGACAGAAGAGTGTCTTAAAAAAGTCCTCCTGCGGAACTCTAACGGGTAGATGAACCAGAGGTGGAACGAAAAGGAAGAGGAGAATTAATCATGAAAATGGCTATTTCAACAATCTTTTTAGTTCTGGCGCTTATTAGTCCGGCATTTGCGATGGACTCTTCAATGGTTTACAAGGGCGGGATTTTCGTCAGCGTTTTTGTCGGTGTCTGCGCGCTGATCGTTGTGGCCCAGCTGGTTCCGGCCCTTATGCTGCTCCTGGAGTTCATCAAGGCGTCGCTAGTGGCCCCTGAGAGTGAATTGTAAGTGGTTATTTGCCGGCCATCATCAGGGCAAAAGGGCGGGTGGCTTCAATCTGTTCGAAGGCAATTTTGATGGCTGCGGTCAACGGAACCGAAAGCAGCATGCCGGGGATGCCCCACATCCAGCCCCAGAAGAGTAGGGATAGCAATACTGTCAGTGGGCTTAAGTTTAGTCCCTTTCCCATCATTTTCGGTTCGACAAAATTACCGACCACGGTTTGCAGGGCAATAAGTACAGCAAAGACGGCAAGGGTTTTTGTAAGGGAGCCGAATTGAAATAGAGTGATGAGCACGGGTGGTACGACTGAAATCATGGAGCCGATGTTCGGGATAAAATTCAAGAGAAAAGCCAAGACTCCCCAGAGTACGGCAAAGGGGACGCCAAAGAGGAAAAGGGTTATGGAAACCAGGATCCCGGTGAAAAAACTGATCATAGTTTTGAGGCCCAGATAATCCTGAACCGCCATATTAATGCGGTTCAAAGCTTCAATAATCGTTACTGAAGAGTCCTTGCCAAAAGCTCGGACAATACGTTCCGGAAATTCATCCTGTTCGGCGAGCATGAAAATCATGAACAGGATAACCCAGACAGCGTTGCCCAAAAAGGAAAAAAAAGAGCCACCTAAATGTTTAACAAAGGAGCCTGCTGACTTAAAGTCGGTCCCCTCAAGACTCGAAATAAAACCAGCATAACTTTCTCGCACTTGGGTTGGAGTCACGTCAAGCCGAGATAATAAGATATTGACATAGCCCCAGAACTTTTCCTCCAGCATTGGTAGCTGCGCATTAAATTCAATGATGTTGGCACTCAAAAGTCGGCCAAAAAGATAAACAAAAGACATAAGCAAGAGCACCACAACAAATATTCGTAAAGAGCTGGGAACTCGCAGGCGCCGCAAGCGATCAATGGGAATCCCTAAGGCATAGCAAAGGAGAAGGGAGATACTGAAAGGGATAAATAAAAAAGCAAGAGATTTTAGAATAATAACCAACAGCATCAGGAAGATGATCCAGATAGTGATTTTGAATATGTTTTCGTCTTGCGCTCTTATTTTTTCTTTCATCATAATGATTCTCTATAGTGACTAATTTAGATCTCGGGTGAGAGTCGCTAGGGTTTGATGGGTGTTGGATAAGCAACATACAATAAGTATTTTTAGTTCTCGGGTGGTTCTTCGAGTGGCAAAGTGACAGTTACGCGGGTGCCTTGGCCGGGATGGCTCTTTATGGAAATTGTACCGTGGTGGTAGTCGATGATTTTGCGGGTCAGAGGCAGGCCCATGCCGGCTCCTGACATCTTGCTGGTAAAGAAAGGGTCAAAAATACGTGCAAGGTCTTTGGTCTCAATGCCGTGACCATTGTCAATTATTTCAATCAGCAGGTTGGAGGAGCTGTCAAAGGATGTGCGAATCGTCAAGGTGCCGCCGTTGTCGATTGCTTCCAGACCATTGCTGATAAGTTGTATGAAGACGATGAGCATGTTGTCGTGATTGAGGGGCAGAGGCGGCAGGGTGTTGTCGTAGTTACGTTCGATTACGACCTTGTATTGCTCTTTGAGGGAGCTGGTTTGGGTGAGTGCCTCATCGATCAGGAAGTGAATGTCGAGCTTTTCTTTGCTGCCTTCGGAGAGGCCTTGCAGGGCCACGCTCTCTTTTACCATGCGCTCGAGTCTTTCGGTCTCCTTAAGAATTATCTTGGCGTATTTTTTCTTGCGGTCATTTTCGGGTAGCTCGTCGAGGATTCGGCGGGCAAAACCGCCGATTGAGACGACCGGGTTGCGGATTTCATGTTCAACCCCTTCGACCATTTGACTCATGGCCTTGCTACGTTCCCGGGAGACCGTCTGGTGATGTTCGTGGGTTAGTTTCAATCTGGATTTGATGCGGGCCAGAAGTTCCTGAAGGTGAAAGGGTTTGGTAATATAGTCATCAGCGCCGATCTCCAGACCTCTGACTTTGTCACTGACCTCCTGTTTGGCGGTTAGCATAAGGATTGGGATATGTTTGGTTGATTCATCTTGTTTGATGATTTCACAGGCTGTAAAGCCATCCATTATCGGCATCATGATATCGAGCAGGATCAGATCCGGAAACTCTCGGCGGGCAAGTTCGACCGCCTCCTCACCGTTATAACCTTTTAGGGTTTGGTAACCTGACTTTTGTAGAATCTTGTCAAGCAGGGTGACGTTATCAAGGTTATCGTCAACGATCAGGATGGTTTCACTCATGGCATATGTTCCTTGAGGATGGTGGCGATAGTTTCCGGAAAGGTTCGGACATTGATCGGTTTGGTGATATAGGCGTCACAGCCGGCAGCCAGACTTTTTTCCTCGTCACCAACCATGGCATGTGCGGTCAGGGCGACGATGGGCAGGGTGGCGAAATTTTCTTGTTGGCGGATGCGCCGGGTTACCTCATAACCATCCATATTTGGCAGGTTAATATCCATCAAGATAAGATCAGGATTGATGGTGTTAAGGCGTTCTAACGCTTCGTTGCCATCAACGACCCCGACCACCTCATAGTTTCGGCGGCTGAGAACCTTAAGCACCAGCTGGCGGTTGTCGTCGTTATCTTCGACCACCAGAATAACCGGCTTGTTTTTATTATCCATTTCCCCAGACTCCTTACTCGGTGGTATTGTTGGTGAAGTGTAAAATTATTGTGATGAAGTCTTGACAGATGCCTTTCAGTGTGAAGTTTTCACCGCCCACTGCCCACTGCCCACTGCCCACTGCCCACTGCTATTCAGCGATGGGAATAAAAAAAGTGAAAATTGAGCCTTCGCCATACTGGCTGCTTACCTGAATTATCCCATGATGCATCTCGATCAGGCGTTTGGTGATGCTTAAGCCGAGGCCGGTACCCCCATACTTGCGGCTGGCGGAAGCATCAAGTTGGATAAATTCGCCAAAAAGACGTTCCAGATCTGCAGCTTTGATACCGATGCCGCTATCCTCAACCGAAACTGAGAGATAGCTCTTTTGCGGATCGAGTCCGGCTGGCGGCTTTCCGACCCAGAGCTCGGCTTTTAGGCTGATGCAGCCTTGAGCGGCGGTGAATTTGATCGCGTTGTTGAGCAGGTTGATCAGGATCTGGCGTAGTTTTTCAGCATCTCCAATAACCTTAGGTAAATTGTCCTCTTTTTTCAAGGAAAAATGCAACTTTTTGTTTTCAATCAAGGGGTTCAGGGTGGTCAGAGTTTCGTCGATAACGGCATCAAGCGAGAGCGGAATTAAAGTAAGCATCATTTTGCCGGCTTCGATTTTTGAGAGGTCCAGGATGTCGTTGATCAGGGCAAGCAGGTTGGCGGCATTTCTTTCGACGGTTTCAAGGCTCTCTTTCTGGTCTTTATTAATGGTTCCGTCAATCTCGTCGATGAGAAGCTGGGTGTAACCGATAATTGAGTTCATTGGGGTGCGCAGCTCATGCGACATGTTGGCGAGAAATTCCGATTTCAGGCGATCGAGCTCTTTCAGCTCTGTGTTGGCCTGGCCAAGTTCGATCGATTTTTGTTCCAGTTCGACAGTTCTTTCGGCGACTTTTACCTCGAGATCTTTACTGAATCTGGCGAGTTGGTCATAGAGTCGGGCGGTGCCGATCGCAACCCCCAGCTGTTGAGCCAAGGTCTGAAAAAGGTCGATGAACTTGTCGGAAAAATAGCCCTTCTCCTTCATCGACGAGGCGCTTAGAACCCCGATAATCTCCTGCTCCGAAAAGATCGGGGATTGGACGAATGATTTAATCCCCTGACCGGTCATCAGGTTGGTGGAGATTGGTTTGTTGATCTTCTCCGTATTGGGGACGTGGATCACTTTGCCGGTCAGGAAACATTCTCCAGAGTAGCACTCCATGTTAGGTTGGCGTTCGGCGGTTTTGACAAATTCCGGCCTTAAACCCCGCTGAGCTTTGATACGCAGCATGCCATCGCTCTCAAGCAGGCGGACAGAGCAGTTGTCGACATTGAATTTGTCGACTAAAAGGTCAAGGAGGTCGCCCATGACCCGTTCCGGGTCGAGCGATGAGGCGATCATGCGGCTTGCTTCATATAGTACCGATAACTCTTTGATACGTTGTTGCAACTCCTCCTGGCTGGCTTCCAGCGAGAGGGAGATTTTGCCGAAGATGTCAAAGACATTTTCCATCTCGGAGCCTAAGGCCTTCATGTAGGTGTCACAGATGATGCGGGCGGCCGAGGAACCGACCGAACCGGCAATACTCTTTTCGACTTCAGCGGCCAGCTGCATCCGTTCCTGATCATTCATCTGGGAAAGTTTATCGGCATAATCTTTGGTCGCAAAAAATTTGACCAA
>DAOWIX010000030.1 GCA_030640695.1 Deltaproteobacteria bacterium
AAACTTTTGCCGACTGTCATTACCAAAGCTGCCGGTAGGTAGAGGAGTGGCGCGTAACCGCAGGCGCTGGAATTTATGAAAACGTCAGGCTGGCCTGCCATTTTCAGTGGCAAGGCCAGCATTTTTTTGATATCAGCTAATTGTTGTTTGTTTTC
Source organism: Deltaproteobacteria bacterium (assembly GCA_030640695.1). Taxonomy (GTDB): domain Bacteria; phylum Desulfobacterota; class Anaeroferrophillalia; order Anaeroferrophillales; family Tharpellaceae; genus Tharpella. The sequence continues at coordinate 156 of DAOWIX010000030.1, forward strand.
GGGGTGAAAAGGCAGTTTGTTATTGACCATACGGGTTGTGTATGGGACGCTGGTCGGGACAATGCCTCCTTTTCCCTGTTGGTATTTTAATGGAACTTTCTTCTTTTCAGTTTCGGTGAAGGGGTAATTTTGAGTCACGAACTGACCTGATGAAATCATCATTGCACGAAAAAAATGATCATGTTCATCAGGCACCTGAAACGGGGGTGTTATCAGGAGCATAGCTAAACCAAAAAAACCTCCTATGAGGAGAAAAAGGCGGGGGTAATTTAGGTTTCTGGTGGGCTCGCCGACCTTAATTTTTTTCTCAGCTTTTATTTTTTTTCTTCTACCCATTTGAATATAGCTTTATCCCTTTTCAACTTACTTTCGACAACGGTTACTCGTGAATTCTCAAGGTGTCCTTAAGTCAATTGACCGTCTTGCAAGTTTCTCCGTACTTACTACATTCTTTGTTCAAAGAGTTCAATAAAAATTTAGAATTAGCTATTGAAAAAGTGATACATATGAAAAATTATGGTATGGATAGCGTACTGATTACGGTGGTCCCCAAAAACTGGACAATGTGCTAAGCTATAGATTGTGCCCTTGGGGTGCAGCTTTGAAGTTAAGTTTTTAAGGTGGTTTTTTGGGTCATCAAAAGTGAAGGGTTTTTATAATTGTTCGGGAAGATAGCACGCTTGCACTTAGTTTTTGCCTCACGTCGTCGTTTGCTTGCCGGGATTGTGTTGTTGCTGCTGGCCGGAGGTTGGCTGGCTTTTAGCCGCCTGCCTTTTACGACTGATGTGGCGGCTTTGTTGCCCGATCGTGGTAACCGTGCGGTTGCTGATTTTCGCCTGCTGGCCAAAGCGCCGTTGGCTCGGCGGATTGTGCTGCGCTTGCGGGCCGATTCTGGAGTGGAGCAGGCACAGCTTTTTAAGACAGCTGAAGAGTTGGCTGCCGGTCTCAAACCGCCGCTTTTTACTCGGGTGGTCAGTGGGCCTGGTGCGGGCGGAGAGAGTTTGCTACTCTCTTTTGCGGTGACGCAGTGGGCCAACCTCCTGGACGAGAGTGATTATGATCTGATCCGGGCGAGCTTGGCCCCCGGTCGGATTGAAAACGCGTTGCGCAAGGTCTATCTCAAGCTTTTGCAGCCTACCGGATTTTTGCAAAAAGAGATGCTTCTTGCTGATCCGTTGGAGTTTCGTAATCTGCTTTTCCCGCGACTCGCCTCACTCAATCCGATAGGCAGAGCCCGGGTGGTTGACGGCCATTTTTTGAGTGAGGATGGTCGTGAGACCATGATTTTGCTGGAAACCCCGATTGAGATTACCGATTTTAAGGGTTCCAAGCGGCTTCTGCAGGAGCTCGGTACGGCAGTCAAAGAGGTGGTTTTGCCGGGGATTAAGGTTATGCCGCTCAGCGGCCATCTCTACACGGTGGCTAATGCAACCGCCATTCAGCGTGACATGGTGGTTGTCGTGAGTGCTTCTCTGGTGTCGCTGGCGTTAATTTTTCTGCTCTTTATGCGGCGGCGCCGGGCCCTTTTAGTTTTTTTTCTGCCGATCGCTATCCTGGGTCCAGCCTTGGCGCTGACGGGCCTGATCGAGGGCTCGATTTCAGCGATTACAGTCGGTTTTGGCGCAGTTTTGCTCGGCGTTACGGTTGATTACGGCCTGCATCTCTATTTCTCTCTGCAAAATCGTCAAAAGCGACCGGGATTGATTGTTGCTACTCTGGCCGTTCCGCTTTTAGGGGCTGGTTTGACCACTATCGGGGCTTTTTCGGCCCAACTCTTTTCGGCTTTGCCGGGTCAGCGTCAACTGGCTCTCTTTGCAATTTTCGGGGTTTTCCTGGCCCTGATACTTTCTCTGTTGGTTCTGCCTCATTTTTTGCTTGGCGAAGAAAATGCTGCGGAGGTTTCACCGGGTGCACCGGAAAAGGGAGCTCTGCGATATCGGGGTCGTTTGGCTTGGATAATTGTCATGGCCTGGTCTCTGTTTCTAGGGTTGGCGGCCTGGCAGGCGGTTAAAGTGCAATGTGTCGGTGATTTGCGAGAGGTGAATCTGGTTCCCGCGGCTCTGCGGGCCGCCGAAAATGATCTTAAATCGGTCTGGGGTGAGGTACGTGGCCGGGCCCTGATCTTTGCTCAAGGCCGTAATCTTGAGGAGGCTCTAGAGGTTAATGATGAACTCTACACCGTGTTGCGCCGGGAGTTTGCGGTAGACGAGATTGTCAGTCTGGCCCCGGTATTGCCCGCTTTGCGCAGTCAGAGACAAAATCGGCGGGGTTGGCAGAATTTCTGGACTCCCGAGCGTTTATCTGGAGTGCGCCACGAAATCTCAGAGTCAAGTCGCAAACTCGGTTTTTCAGAGAGTGCTTTTGACCCTTTTATGGAGGCCCTTGTCACTGAACCAGCATTTCTGACGGAATCTTTCTGGCGTCAGGCCGGTTTCTCTTCCCTGCTTGATGCAACCATTGATGAAAATCTCGGAACTGTTACGATTCTGACCCTGGTTCCCGACCAGCTGGCGGTGGGGGCTATTTTTGCAGCTTGCGAAAAGATTCCCGGCGTGCGCCTGGTTTCTCCGCAAGCCTTCAGCCGGGTGGTGAGTGCTGCGATTGTCAAAGATTTGCGGCAATTTATTGTTCTGGCCCTGATTGTCGTGACCCTGGTGCTCTTGATCTTGTTACGCAACCTCTATCAGGTGTTACTCGCCCTTTTGCCGGTGGCGGCTGGTCTTTTGTCGATGTTTGGGGTTATGGGGGTTTTGGGGCTCTCCTTCAACCTCTTTAATCTGGTGGCCGCCATCCTGATTATCGGTCTGGGCGTTGATTACGGAATTTTTATGGTCTATCGCCTCTTTCGCGGCAGTGATGCGGCAACGGAGAAGGCCGTGTTGGTCTCCGGCTTGACCACACTGGCCGGTTTTGGCGTATTGGTGCTGGCCCGTCATCCGGCCCTTCACTCGATTGGCCTTACGGTTTTACTTGGCGTTGGCGGCGCTTTGCCGACTGTTCTTTGGGTACTGCCGGCCCTGGCCGGCTTAAAGAGCGATGTAAAGTAAACCAGAGTTCCCCAATAAAAAAAGCGCCACAGGTTTGCTCTCCGTTGGCGCTTTTTCGTGAAACAGGTTGAAGCCGAGACTACTCAGCTTTATCGAGATGGACATCCATCTGTGGATAAGGGATGCTGATTTTTTCGTCATCAAAGGTCAACTTAACCTTCTCCGTCAGGTCAAAATAGACATCCCAGTAATCGGCTGATTTGACCCAGGGCCTGACATGGAAGTTGACACTGCTGTCACCGAGCTCGCCAACGACAATTTGGGGCGCTGGATCTTTCAGGATTCGCTCATCCGCAACTACAAGTTTTGTCAAAATCTCTTTGGCCTTACGGATATCGTCACCATAGCCGATACCAAACATCAGATCAAC
>DAOWIX010000158.1 GCA_030640695.1 Deltaproteobacteria bacterium
AATAAATTATGGCTACCATCAAACAGGCCCTGATAAGCGTCTCCGATAAAGCGGGTATCGTCGAATTCTCACAGCAGTTGATTGCTCTCGGGGTTCGTATCCTTTCGACCGGCGGCACTGCCAAACTCTTGCGTGAAAATGGTCTGGAGGTCGTTGAAGTTTCCGACTACACCGGTTTTCCCGAGATGCTTGACGGACGGGTCAAAACCCTGCACCCGAAAATCCATGGCGGTCTTCTGGGACGCCGTGACTTGCCGGAGCATGTCGCCAAAATGGCTGAACATAACATCGAAGCGATCGACATGGTGGTCGTCAACCTCTACCCTTTTGCCGAAACCATTGCTAAACCCAATTGTGCTTTTGCCGACGCCATTGAAAATATTGATATCGGCGGCCCGACGATGCTGCGCTCGGCGGCCAAAAATTATGGGGCGGTTACGGTTATAATCGAGCCCGATGATTATGCCCCGATTATCGCTGAAATGCAAGCCAACAATGGTGCCATAAGCCCGGAAAGCAATTTCTCCCTGGCTAAAAAAGTTTTCCAGTCGACGGCTGCATACGATGCCTCAATCGCCAACTACCTGGGCCGCTTTCCACGACCGGATGCCCACCCTCTGGAACAGTATTTTCTGCCCGAAACTTTCACCTGGCAGGGAACCAAAGCTCAAGATCTACGTTACGGTGAAAACCCCAACCAACGCGCCGCTTTCTATAAAGATCCCAAGATTGACGAACCCTGCATCAGTAATGCCGTTCAGCTCCAGGGCAAAGAACTCTCCTTTAACAACATCCTCGACAGCAATGCCGCCTTTGAACTGGTTAAAGAGTTTAAAGAGCCAGCCGCGGTCTTCATCAAGCACACCAATCCTTGTGGTGCCGCCACTTCAACCTCTAAATCTCTAGCCGATATTTTGCGACAGGCCCGGGCCTGTGACCCGATTTCAGCTTTCGGCGGCATCGTCGCCTTAAACCAGGAGGTCGACAAAGAGAGTGCCGAAGTACTAGCCGAAACCTTTCTTGAAGCAATCATTGCTCCAGGCTTCAGCGCGGAGGCTCGAGATATTCTCGTAACCAAAACCGCCTTACGCCTACTCGAAGCGCCACTCCTTGAAGAGTTTCAGGCAAGCGGCCTGGAGGTTAAAAAAGTTGTCGGCGGTTTTCTCTTACAGGAACGTGATCTCAAAGAAGCCCCGAGTGACAAGTGGCTGACAGTCAGTAATCGTGAACCTTCACCACAAGAGTTGGCAACCTTGCAATTTTCTTGGAAAATTTGCAAACACGTCAAATCCAATGCCATCGTCCTGGCCGCCGACAACCACCTGGTCGGGGTTGGGGCCGGCCAAATGAGCCGTATTGATTCAGTTAACATTTCGGTCATGAAAGCCCTGGTACCGACGACAGGCTCGGTTCTGGCGTCCGATGCCTTCTTCCCTTTTCGCGACGGCATTGATGCTGCAGCCAAGGCCGGAGTAACCGCAATCATTCAGCCCGGCGGCTCCAACCGCGATGACGAAGCGATCGCCGCCGCCAACGAACATAATATGGTTATGATATTTACCGGCAATCGCCACTTCAAACATTGATGGCGTCGTAAAAAATTTCGATATCCTGCGTTGTTGTGGTTTTCCAGACACTCGACATACTATTGTGTATGGTCGCGCGCCTGGAAAACCCCAACATCTTGTCTATCGAAATTTTTACTTAGCCATCACAAGGAGAAAAAAATGAAAATTTTAGTGGTCGGCGGCGGAGGCCGTGAACATGCTTTGATCTGGAAACTTTCCCAAAGCAACAAAATCGAACAGATCTTCTGCGCCCCCGGCAATGCCGGAATCACCTCTTTAGCGACCTGCGTACCGATTGATGCCGATGACATTGAACGGCTGGTGGAGTTCGCCCGTAATGAAAATATTGATCTGACAATTGTCGGTCCTGAAGATCCTCTGGCCGCCGGTATCGTCGATGCCTTTGAAGCTGCCGAATTAAAAATTTTCGGGCCCAACCGGGCCGCGGCCGAGATCGAGGGCAGTAAAACCTTCTGCAAGAATCTCCTGAAAAAATATGAGATTCCAACCGGTGATTCCGCCTCCTTTGACAATCTTGATGACGCCATTGAATACGTCTACAAAAAAGGTGCACCGATTGTCGTTAAAGCGGATGGTTTAGCGGCCGGCAAAGGGGTCGTGGTCGCCCAAACTGTTGAAGAGGCCGAGGATGCTATCAACAAAATCATGCGGCGACGGGCCTACGGTGATGCCGGCAAAAAAATTATAATCGAAGAGTTTCTTGAAGGTGAAGAGGCCTCATTTCTAGTCTTTACCGATGGTGACATCGTCGTCCCCATGGTCACCTCTCAAGACCATAAACCGGTTTTCGACGACGACAAAGGACCCAACACCGGCGGCATGGGGGCCTACTCTCCGGCCCCGGTGATCTCAGAGGGACTGTTTCGCCGGATCATGAATGACATCATGATCCCAACCGTCAAAGCGATGGCCGCCGAAGGTTGCAAATATCGCGGCATTCTCTACGCCGGCTTAATGATCAAGGATGGCATTCCCAAGGTTCTCGAGTTCAACGCCCGCTTTGGTGACCCGGAAACCCAACCCATTCTCATGCGTTTAAAAAGTGACCTACTGCCCATTCTTGAAGCCTGCATCTCCGGCCATCTCGCCAAAACGATTGTCGAATGGGACGAGCGACCGACGGTCTGCGTTGCCATGGCCTCTGGGGGCTATCCTGGGGAATATGAAAATGGCCAGATAATCTCCGGTTTGAATCTTGCCGGCCGCCTGAAAGATGTAATGGTGTTCCATGCGGGCACGGCCAAAAATGAAGACGATAAAGTCATCACTAATGGCGGCCGGGTTTTAGGTGTCACGGCGATCGGCGACGACATCCCCCAAGCTATTAATAAAGCCTACCATGCAGTTTCAAAGATAAGCTGGGAAGGGGCTCATTTTCGTAACGATATTGGCCGAAAGGCTTTAAAGAGAATTTAAGATGAAAAAAAATATCGATATCCTCATACTTATGGGAAGTGATTCCGATTGGGAAGTCATGAGTGAAGCCGCAATCCTGCTTGAGCGCTTCGGGATTTCCCATGAAGCCCGGGTCTCTTCGGCCCACCGAACTCCGGATCGAACTTTGCGCATTGTCAGAGAGGCGGAGAAAAAAGGCTGTAAGGTAATTATCGCCGGGGCTGGTGCCGCCGCCCATCTGGCCGGTGTCGTCGCTGGTCATACCCTGCTCCCGGTCATCGGCATCCCCCTTAATGCCACCTCACTGCAGGGCATTGATGCCCTGCTGGCCACGGTTCAAATGCCAGCCGGAATCCCGGTTGCAAGCATGGCCATCGGCAAGGCCGGAGCCACTAATGCAGCTCTCTTTGCGCTGCAGATTTTAGCTTCAAGCAATCCGGAAATTGCCCAACAACTCTCCGATTACCGCCAAAAGATGGTCCAAGGGGTTGAAAACAAGGATGAACGCCTCCAGGAACGCCGCCATCAAACACAATGATCACCCTCAACTACCCTTTCTCCCGAGCTCGACAGGCGGAAAGTCTCAAAATCATTGATTCCGTCTGTCAATCGGGAGGAGTTATTGTCTACCCGACGGAAACTTTTTATGCCATTGGCGGAAACGCTCTTGACCATGATCTTGGACAACGCCTTTCCGAAATAAAAAAACGCCCTCATGACAAACCTTTCCCGAGCCTTGCGGGTAGCCGTCAAGCTCTGGATAAGCTGGTCTGCGACTGGCCTGAACCCGCCCTGCAACTATGCGACAAATACTGGCCGGGCGCCCTGACTCTGGTTTTAAAGGGCTTAAAAAATCTGCCTCCAGCCATTCTCGGAAAAGATGGTAGCGTTGCCGTGCGCTGGTCCCCGCACCCGCTCATTAATGACCTGGCAAAACTCTCGCATCTCCCCCTGATTTCCACCAGTGCCAATTTTAGCGGCCAGACACCAACCTCGAAAGCCGACCAGCTCGACCCTCAACTTCTGGCAACAACTGACCTCCTGATAATTGCCGACAACCAGAATCCAGACCCGCAACCTTCAACAATCATTGACGCAAGGGTTGATCCTCCGAGACTGATACGACCGGGAGCGATTGAAATACCAGAGGTTTTATTTAACCATTAATCGGGTCTACTAGACTGAGTCAAAAAGGTAAAATCAAAAGTAACGATTCAGGTGCCCACCATAAAGTTGCAACTAGATAGTAATAAGCATTGCTTCGCCCTCATAAACGGGGCACACACCCCAAGGGTGCTTCCTCGCTACGCTCACAGCGAAGCCTGGGGCGCTGGCGCACCTTGTACCAGCAATGACCCCAATCCCGGCAGTTCGCGGGCGGCTCACTGAATATAATTTATAATTCGTAATTCGTAATTAATCATGATTCCTCAAGTCACCGAGAAACCCCAGGTTGTCGCTCTCTTTTCACAAGGGCTCGACAGTATTCTGGCAATCAAACTCATCCAGCAGCAAGGTCTCAAGGTTCAGGCCATAAAATTCATAACCCCTTTTTTCGGTTATGAGATCAAAGATCATGAAGCGGAATTCTGCAACAAAGTCAAAGCCATTTATGACATTGATCTGACCATAGTAGATTTGACTGACGACTATCTACAGATGCTCGCCGCTCCCCAATATGGCTACGGAAAAAATTTTAACCCCTGTCTTGACTGTAAAATCATGATGCTCACTAAGGCCCGGATTCTGGCTGAGACCTGGCAAGCGGAAAGTATTGTTACCGGCGAAGTCGTTGGCCAACGCCCCTTTTCACAACGCCGTGACGCCATGCTTCGCATTGAGAAACTGAGCCAGACAAAAGGCCTCTTACTGCGACCTTTAAGCGCTAAGCTGCTAGCTCCAACCAAAGCCGAAGAGCAGGGCCTTATTAACCGGGAATTGCTCTTTGATTTGAGTGGTCGAGGACGTAAACCGCAAATCGCCCTGGCTGAAAAACTGGGGATTACCAATTATCCAACTCCCGCAGGAGGCTGTCTGCTGACTGATCCCGGCTTTGCAAAACGGGTTAAAACGCTCTATCAAGAGACCTCGATCCCGGCTGCTAACGATCTTAATCTTTTAAAATTCGGACGCTTCTACCCCCTGGAAAAAGCATCGGATTTTGTCATTGTCGGGCGCCATCAAGAAGACAATCAACAACTGCTCAAAACGGCCGATAATAGCCACTTTATTCTACACCTGACAGAAATGGCTGGCCCCGTCACAATTCTTAAAGGAGAGTCAGAGTATCTCCCTTTAGCCGCTGAAAAACTCTGCCTCCACAGCAAAGCAAAGGAGCTAACTTCAGTCAAAGTAAATTGGCGGCGAGGAAATGAATCCGGAGAGTTGATAGTTGAACCCGAGCCTGCAGACTAAGGGAAAAACCTAAGTCCATCCTGTCTCGGGTGGGGCCATTGCTTGACAAAGGGCCAGCCGGGATAATTGCACAAGGCAAAACATGCACTCGCCATTTGTCTAGCTTTGACCCCATTTATGAGGGCGAAGCAAAACAGCTTGGTTTTCTCGATTTCCTTAAAAGGGTAAGCTATGCCAACCGAAAATCAACTACCGCAGATCAAAAAGTTAACTCCGATGCTACGCCAATATATGGCTGTCAAAGAGAAGCATGCCGACAAGCTGCTGCTCTTTCGGATGGGTGACTTCTATGAAATCTTCTTCGACGATGCTGCAATTGCGGCCCGCACTTTAAAAATCACCCTGACCAGCCGCAACAAAAAGGATGAAGATGCGATTCCGATGTGCGGCTTTCCCCATCACTCTGCAAGCGGCTATATCGCAACTCTGGTCAATGCCGGCTACAAGGTTGTAGTCTGCGATCAGGTCGAAGACCCAAAGCAGGCCAAAGGGCTGGTTCGGCGAGAGGTTACCAAAATTATCACTCCCGGCGTCAACCTGGAAAGTGACTGCCTGAATCCAGATCAAGACAATTTTCTAGCGGCAATATCTCATCATCAACAAAAACCAGAACTCTTCGGCTTGGCTCTACTTGATGTCAGTACCGGTAAATTCAGGGTCACGGAACTAGCTGGTCTAGAGACCCTACTTGACGAACTGGGACGCTGTGAGCCAACTGAAATCCTCCTGCCACCAAACCCCACAAACCGGGACAATAGTTGGCAGGACGAAATTCGTAAACAATTTAGTACGGCCCATTTAACCCTGCGACCAGAGAGTGAATCATTTTCGCCCGAGCTCGGCCGTAAACTTCTCTGTAGACACTTCGGCACCCTCAACCTGGATGGTTTCGGCGGCCAGCATTTAGATCGCGGAGCCGGGGCCGCCGGGGCGGCTTTGGCCTATGCCAAAGAGACCCAAAGCAATGCGGTTCTCAACCATATCCAGACAATCACGATCTATCGACCCTCTAACTTTATGCAGATTGACCGTAATGTCATCCTCAACCTTGAACTCCTCTGCACCATCCAGGAAAACCGCAAACTGGGGAGTCTTTTAGGGGTTCTCGACCATTGTCAAACAAGTATGGGAAGTCGTCAATTAAAGGAGTGGCTCCTCTTTCCACTACTCGACAAAGAACTTATCGAACAACGCCTGGATGCCGTTCAGACCTTGCTTGAAGAAAAAAAATGCCGCTTACAACTTCGAGACCGGCTTAAGAAACTCTACGATCTCGACCGTTTGGCCGGACGTCTGGCCGCCGCCAAAGCCACGGGCCGCGATCTCTTGAGCCTTAAAGATTCCCTGGCTTTGATACCTGACATTAAGAAACTGCTCAGCAATCTGCCGATTCAACCAAACCTGATCAACCAAGCCTTGCAAGGCCTGCATGAGCTCAAGGAGCTGACCGAGAAGATAGAACAGTTTCTGTTACCCGAACAACCAATTTCAATTGGCGACGGCAAGCTGATCCGCGACGGCATCGACAGCCGACTTGATGATCTGCGCCAAATCAGTAAAAACGGCAAACAGTGGCTCATCGAGTATGAGCAGAAGGAGAAAGAAAGAAGTGGTATCAACGGTCTAAAAGTCCGTTTTAACCGAGTTTTTGGCTACTACATAGAGGTGACCAAAAGAAACCTGGAACAAGTTCCAGAGGATTATCAAAGGCGCCAGACTTTAACTAATGCAGACCGCTTTATCACGCCGGAATTAAAAGAGTATGAAGAGAAGATCTTAGGTGCGGAAGAAAAAATCAATACCTTGGAACATGAAATATTCCTCGCCCTGCGCCAGGAAGCGGCCAGAGAGATCAGCCGTATTCGTGAATCAGCTCTGCGCCTGACTCTCTTTGACGTCCTCTGTAGTCTCGCTGAGGTTGCCGACGAACGCCACTATTGCCGACCTGAAATCACCTCTGACCAACAACTGCTCGAAATTGAAGACGGCCGACACCCGGTAATTGAATCATTAAGCGAAAATTTTGTTCCCAACGACACGTTTCTAAATTCTAAAGAAGAGCAGCTTTGGATTATCACTGGGCCCAATATGGCTGGCAAATCTACCTTTCTCAGACAAAACGCCCTCTTGGTTATGATGGCCCAGATGGGCGGTTTCGTTCCTGCCAAAGCCGCCAAAATAAGTATTTTCGACCACATTTTCACCCGCGTTGGAGCCTCTGACAACTTAAGTCGTGGGCTTTCAACATTCATGGTTGAAATGACTGAAACTGCCAGGATTCTCCATCAAGCAACCGCTAAAAGTCTGATTATTCTGGATGAGATCGGCCGTGGTACCAGCACCTTTGACGGTTTAAGCCTGGCCTGGGCAATTGCCGAAGAGATCCATGAAAAACTTGGCAGCCTCACTCTCTTTGCCACGCACTACCACGAACTTGCCGAACTTGAACTAATCAGACCCCGAATCGTAAATTACAATGTCGCGGTTCAGCAACGGACCGATGGTATTACCTTTTTACGCCGCATCATTAAAGGAGCAACCAATCACAGTTATGGTATTGAAGTAGCAAAGCTGGCCGGCATCCCGCAACCGGTGCTAGAAAAAGCCCAACAAATTCTGGCAAATCTGGAAGCGGCTGAGATTGCCGCCGGGGGAAATCTGAGAATGACCGGCAAGAGCGTCTTAACCAGCAGAACGGATGGACAGCAAAGCGGCTATCTACCCTTTTTAGAGCCAGCGCCCGCTGCGACCGTAAAAGACCCGACCGAGAACAAAGTTATCGATCTCATAAAAAAACAGGACCTTAACCGGATTACTCCGATCAAGGCCCTGACTACACTTGAAAAAATGCAAAAAATGTTGGGTGAGAAGTAAAAGGAGTTACTCTAGCGAATCCCGGTGCGCCTTCTCTTGAACCGCAAGATCGGCGAAATTGGTTTTACCCAGACTTGTTACCAGATCATTCTGAACATTGGCTAACTCTTTGCGAACCGGACAAAAACTCATCCGATCACAGGCATTGTATCCATCCAAACAAATATTAAGCTTAATGTCGCCCTCTACCGCCTCAACAACATCACGAAGAGTCACTTCTTCCGGTTTTCGGGCCATCGAATAACCGCCTTTTTTTCCGCGATGTGAAATCACAATCCCAGCCCGACTTAAACTCTGGAATATACGAGCCAGAAAACCAACCGGCACATCCATCTCCCGAGCTACTTCTGGAATAACCACAATCGAGCCCTGTGGCTGCATCGACATGTAGACAACCCCGCGAATCGCATAATCTGATGCTCTCGTCAATTTCATAAAACTAAACCATTTATAAGATTAAAATTTAAAGTTGACAAATATTATCGTATTAGATCTGCTTTGTCAAGTCATTTATTAAGAGTATTCAGATCATAAAGGTACTTTAAGCCATTCAGGGTTAAAAATTCGTCTACCTCGTCAATGACCCCAGTCTCCCGGTCGACAACCTTGGCCAGCCCCCCGGTAGCAACCACCAGAAGGTCAAGTTTCAATTCATCCTTGATCTTGGCGACCAAACCCTCAACCAGCGAAAGGTAGCCATAAACAATCCCTGACTGCATACAGTGAACCGTATTTTTGCCGACCACCTCCGGCGGCCGAGTCAATTCAACCCGTGGCAGTTTCGAGGCTCTCTGACAAAGTGCCTCCATTGAGATATGCATACCAGGAGCAATAACCCCACCGATATACTCACCCCTTACCGAAACACAATCGAAAGTGGTTGCCGTACCAAAATCGATAATCACCATCGGCCGTTTATGCTTCTGATAAGCCGCAACGGCATTAACAATGCGATCAGCACCAACTTCACGCGGATTATCGAGCAAAATCGGCAGCCCGGTCTTAATCCCCGGGCCAACCACCAACGGTCGAAAATGAAAATATTTACTCGCCAGGCCGAGAAGTTCATTAAGAACCGGCGGCACGACACAGGAGATCATCATTCCAGAAACCTCCTGGCGATCCGCATCAAGGGAACGCAAAAAACCCTGCAGAAGAATTATATACTCATCTCGGGTCCGGTTAGTTGAGGTTGAGATGCGCCAATTATCCAGCAGCTGATCATCTTGGTATATCCCTAAAACTGTATGTGTATTGCCAACATCAATTACAACAATCATTTTTTATCCTCTTCTCCAGCCAAGCCTCACCGGCTGCAAATGCCATCTCCCGGCCATTTTTTGTGGTCGCCAGAAGACGACCCGAATCGTCTATAGCGTGGGCCCGACAAGCTATTTTATGGTCTCCGGAATGGATGCTTATTTCCTTTCCGGCAAGAAAAAAGTTGCGATTAATCAGATCCAGAATCGATCCCTGCAAACCTTCCCGACAAAACTTCTCTTCGAAAAACGCCAACTCCTGCAAGATTCTGCTGAGCAGTTCGGAAAGATCAAAATCCCTGCCACATTCACATCTTAGAGAGGTAACCTGACTCTGCAATTCGGCAGGGAAATCGACAATCAAAGCATTAACATTGAGGCCGACTCCGACAACAACAAATTCTGCTGCACTCTTGCCAGGCTTCATTTCAGATAAAATACCAGCCATTTTCCGACCTTGACAGTAGAGATCATTAGGCCATTTAATTTGCAACCCGGAACACTCATCGGCAAGAGTCTTCCATAAGGCGGCGGCGGTCACCAAAGATAATTGTGGCACCTGATCGAGTTTTAGGTGAGGCCGTAAAAGAACCGAAAAATAGAGATTCAAACCAGCTGGTGAATGCCATTGCCGGCCGCGCCGGCCGCGCCCTGAGGTCTGTTGAGCAGCAACTACAACCGAGCCATGCGGAGCCCCATCAAGGGCTTGCTGCCAAAGATAACGACTGGTAGAAGCTAATCTTTGAAACGTAACAACTTCACTCCCCCAGGGAGTGCGAAAAGGCTCTATCACGAAACCAGATCGAGAGAGATATCGATGGCTGGAGCGGAATGGGTCAAAGCTCCAACTGAGATAAAATCGACCCCGCAGGTAGCCACCTGGGCGACATTATCAAGGACAATGCCACCGGATGCCTCCAGTTTGATAGACGGAAACTGATCCCGCACGAAAGTTACCGACTCTCGTAAAAGGACCTCATCCATATTATCGAGCAGAATAATATCAGCTCCGGAACGGGCCGCCTCTTTGACCTCATCAAGATTGGCGGCCTCGACCTCAATCTTCAAGCCGTGCGGGGCCAAGCGTTGGGCATGTGTAATAGCATCAGTAATCGTACCGGCCGCCCGAATATGGTTATCCTTAATTAGAATGCCATCAAAAAGACCATGACGATGATTCCTGGCACCCCCGACTTGAACTGCATATTTCTCCAAAGAACGCCAGCCCGGCGTCGTCTTTCTCGTATCAACAATCTCAGCTTTAGATCCTTTGACCGCAGTCACAAACTGTGAGGTCAAGGTTGCAATACCGCAGAGGCGCTGAACAAAATTTAGAGCAACTCGTTCCGCCATCAGAATCGAGATCACATTGCCGCTCACAGACATTATCGGGTCACCTACGTTAAGAGTATCGCCATCTGCAGCCCGTGCCTCAATCTTAAGCGAAGAATCAAGGGTCCGAAAGACCAAGCCTAAAACTTGAATGCCGGCGACCACACACTCCTGTTTAGCCTTGATCAAAGCCCGTGCCATCGTACCCGGGGGAACTGTCGACAGAGTTGTCACGTCACCTGAGCCCAGATCTTCTTCAAGGGCCATCTTGATCAACTTTTCAGTC
>DAOWIX010000012.1 GCA_030640695.1 Deltaproteobacteria bacterium
CTGGATGCCAGCCATGACCAACAGGGTATAGGGGGATCTGTGTCTCAGTCTCCGGGGAAATTTGCTGAACCGGGGCACAACCTGCATGTCCTGAAAAGAACAAGAACAGCAGCATAAACAAGCCCAGGCCTGACGGTTTTCGCACGATTACTTCTCCGCCAGTTCCATGATGGTATGAACCAGGCCGGTGACCACCCGGGCCATTCGTTCATAGTCGAGTTTTTCCGCAGTGTCGGACGCCGTATGGTAGGCGTCATAACGAAAAAAGGCCGTATCTGTAATCATAATGGCCGGATACCCCTCTTTCCAGAAAGACCAGTGGTCGGACCAGCCGATACCGGTGATTAAACTCGGTGCCGCCAGGCCCTCGGATGGAAAATGAGTATGTTTGCGGAATGCGTCGATGGTCTGCCGGACCAGGTGGCGCGAACCGATATTGCCGACAAAGCCGATGAAATTTGCCGTATTCGGATAGAAAACTGAAAAAGGGAACGGGTAGTGCTGGCTACCGGGTTGGTCGCTATAAAAGCCCATGGTCTCAAGACAAAGCATGGCCACGATCTTTTCCTCTCTC
Source organism: Deltaproteobacteria bacterium (assembly GCA_030640695.1). GTDB lineage: Bacteria > Desulfobacterota > Anaeroferrophillalia > Anaeroferrophillales > Tharpellaceae > Tharpella. The sequence continues at coordinate 575 of DAOWIX010000012.1, forward strand.
TGCCGGCAGCGGTGGGCATAGTGACGGCTGCCCATGTCCTTGCTGTAAAAAAAGGGCGGCTCTTCATTGGCAAAGGCCACCAACCGGATGGTACGAAGTGGTTGGGCCGCGGCCAGGTGGCGGGCAAGTTCCAGCAAAAAGGCCACTCCGGAGCCATTGTCATTAGCCCCGGGACAGTGGGGGATCGTGTCGTAATGGGCGCCAATCACGATAATATCTTGGGCTTGCCGGCCTCCCTTGATCTCCACCTCTAAATTGATTGCGGCAACATCATGGGCTGTAAATTCCTGCTCCAAGACGGTATAGCCGCAATCTGTCATTGCCTGGGTGAGGTAGTTCACCGTGGTGGCCATGGAAGGGGGGCTCCAGATATTACGGGGCCCGATGACCTGGGCCAAGGTATAGACATGTTTTTTCAGCAAAGCCGTCGTTTTCTGTTCCTCTTCGGTCAGGGGTGGCAAGTGACCGCTAAAAGAGGAGCCGGGCATGTGGCTAAAGGACAAGAGAACGCTCATAAGCACCAATATGAAAATGATGAGACGGGTTAAGGTCCACAGCCATTGTCGAACTCCATGGGGGCGCAATCTAAATTTCATTTAATCTCCTGGCCTGTGAGAGGGACAGGGGAAATCTCCACCCCAAATTTCTTTAGCCGCCGTGATTGGCTTTAGAGACTCTTTGTGAAGTGCCGGGACGGGTAATCAGGACTCCGCCGATCAGCACAGGTACGACCCCAAGCCGCTGCTGTAGGGAGGGTTCATCTCCCAGGACCAGATAGGCCAGTATGATGGTAAATAATGGGCCAAAGGCACTCATGGCACTGGCTTTGGTGATCGAAATTCTGTGTATTGCCTCAATCCAGAAGATTTTGGAAAGACCGAAAAGCACCAAGCCGTTTAGTAACAGCCAGGGCAGAACCGCCCGAACATTCTCTTTGCCGCCTGGAGAGAACCATTGGGCCAGGGCCAGCAGTACCGGCAAAGCCAGCAGGTAGCGGACAAATAGAATTTCACTGGGCTTGACAAAAGTGCGAGCCTGTTTCTGGTAGTAATTAGCAATTGGTGCGATCATCGCTGCAACCAGTACCAGCAAATCTCCTTTATTTAAATAAAGCTTGCCGGGGAAGAGGATGATCAAAGCCCCGGCTCCCATTAAGAGCGCCCCAAACAGGTGGATGGAAGCGAAACGCTCGGCACCGAAGAGGTTGAAGTAGAGATAGGAAAAGAGCAGCTGTAAAAAGAGGATCACGGCCATATTGGCAGCGCTGGTGTATTGCAGCCCTAGGTAGACGCAGATGAACAGCAGATTGATGAAAAGTGTGGTTAAGAGTAGCGGCCGAATGGCCTGGCGTTGCAGGATACGTCTGTGCCCACCGCGCCAGAGCACAAATCCCCCGAAAAATAGTGCGGCGATCAAGGTGGTGTAAAACATGGTAAAAAGCGGCGAAAGGTGCTCGTAGATGATCAGGGTGATAATCGGGAACCAACTCCAGATAAACGTCTCCGCCACCATCAGTAATTCACCCTGGCGTTCACGGGGCAGATTCAGAAAAGAGTTCTTGGGGGGATGTGATCTCACGTTATTTCATCCTTGACGTAACACTCGCTCCATTTATAAACATAACACAAAATAAGTACTAATGGAGAAAGTAAATTTTTCATTTGGCGGTATACTTTTTTGACTCGTCTTAAAAATGTGTTAGAATAGAGGGATATCAAGCAATTTCTTTGTGGAGGTCGCATATGACAACTCGTCGCATTACCCCGGCAGAAGCTTATCACCATTGTGATCCTTTAGAGTTTGCCTTTGAAACCACGGCTGAGGTTGAGTCCCTGACCCGTTTCATCGGGCAGGAACGTGCCCTGGAAGCGGTCGATTTCGGTATCAGTATGCGGCAGCCCGGATATAACCTTTTTGTTATCGGGTCGGAAGGTTCCGGTCGCCACAGTGTGATCAAATCGTTTATCAATAAAACGGCGGCTGAGGAATCGACGCCTGAGGATTGGTGCTATCTTCATAACTTCAAGCATCCGCATCGACCGTTGGCCGTGGCCTTTCCTTCTGGTCAGAGTCTGGTCTTTAAACGGGAGATGCGCGACCTTGTCGATATGCTCAAAGGCACTATCCCTACGGCTTTTGAAGGGGATGATTATCGGGCGCACAGCAAGGTTATCCATGACAATCTGCAACAGAAGATCGAAAAACTCTACCATGGTGTGGAGGCGCGGGCTAAAGCTGACAATATCTCCGTGATAAAGGGGGAGCAGGGGGTAATGTTTGCTCCCATGGATAGTGATGGCCACCCGATTGAGAGCAAGAAGTTTATCAGCAAACCCGAACCTGAGCGTAAAAGGATCGAGAAACAGCTCGAAAAGTACCAGGCCGAAATGCAGCAGGCAAGTCATCAGGTTACTATGCTGAAGCGGGAGGCTGAAGAGCTCGGCCGAAAACTGAAAAAAGAGACGGCTCAGCTCGCGGTTTCACACTTGATCAATACGTTGAAAAAGAAATATCGTGAGCGCGAAGACATTCTGGCTTACCTCGATAACGTTGAAGAGGAGATCACCGAAAGGGTTGATGACTTTCTCTACCGGCCGGAGTCGCAAAGTGACAACTTTCTCGCTCTGGTTGCAGCCTCGACACCCTCCTTTGAGCAGTATGAGGTCAATATTTTGATAAGTCGTGAAAACAGTGGGGCACCGGTGGTCTATGAGGATCTGCCCACCTACCAGAACCTGCATGGCCGGATTGAACATAAAGCCAGGATGGGGGTGCTCTCGACCAATTTTACGCTGATTAAGCCGGGCTCTCTGCATCGGGCCAATGGCGGTTATCTGATTCTTGATGCGCGCCGCTTGTTGATGCAGCCCTTTGCCTATGAAGGGCTCAAACGGACCTTGAGGTCCGAGCAGATTCGCATTGAGCCGATTGAGCGCCTGCTCGGTTTGATGAGCACCGTCACCCTCGAGCCGGAACCCATTGTGTTGGAGACCAAGGTCGCGCTCATCGGGGATCCCCTGATCTACTACCTCCTTAAATATTACGATCCCGAATTCCAGGCCCTGTTCAAGGTTCAGGCCGACTTTGAACAGGAGATGGATCGGACCTCCGAGAGTCAGCAGCTCTATGGGGCTTTGATAGCAACTATTGCTCAAGAGAAGGGGCTACTGCCTCTGCATCGGAGCGCCGTCGTTCGGGTGATCGAGCAGGCGGCCCGGGAAGCCGGAGATCGTGAAAAACTTTCACTGCATATTCGTGATCTTGCCGACCTGATCTGCGAAGCGGATTTTTTGGCCAAAGAAAAGGGTAAAAAATCTATTGAGGCGCTTGAGGTTGATGAGGCTCTGGCCCGGGCCAGAAAGCGGGGCGGGCGTATTCAGGAGCGTTTTTTCGAGGCTCTGGAACAGGGACTGCGCCAGATTGAGACCAGCGGCGAAAAGGTGGGTCAGGTCAATGGTCTTTCGGTAATCATGTTGGGTCGTGATTCCTTCGGTTGTCCGACCCGGATAACCGCCTTGACGAGGCCGGGTAAAGGTAAAATCGTTGATATTGAACGCGAGGTTGAGTTGGGTGGCCCGATTCACTCCAAAGGGGTTATGATCCTGGCTTCCTTTCTGGGCTCGCGCTATGTTCGTAACCTCCCTCTGGGCCTCCAGGCGAGCTTGGTTTTTGAACAGTCATATAGCGGCGTTGAGGGTGACAGCGCCTCTTGCGCCGAACTCTGTGCCTTGCTCTCCTCATTGGCCGACGCGCCGATTAAGCAGTCTTTGGCGATAACCGGGTCGATCAGTCAGCAAGGGGAGGTGCAGGCCATCGGCGGCGCCAATGAGAAGATTGAGGGTTTTTTTGATCTTTGTCTAATGCGGGGCTTGAGCGGCCAGGAGGGAGTTATTATTCCGGCCTCCAACGTGCGTCATCTGATGCTCAAAAAAGAGGTGGTTGAGGCCATTGCCGCAGAGAAGTTTTTCGTCTATGCGGTAGCTAAGGTGGATGAGGCCATCGCCCTGCTTACCGATCTGCCGGCCGGTGAACGAGGCGCTGACGGCAACTATCCTGAAGCCTCGCTCAATGGTCGGGTCGAGGCGACTTTAGCGCGCTTTGCCTTGGATCTGCAGGCCTTTGAAAAGCCCGCAGAAGATGAGGGTGAGGGTAATACGACAGATGCTTGATCAAACCCCGAACCCCAAAGATTCAGTGCCGATAATTTCAACGGATTGATTCATAAAACGTTACTTCTATCATTGCATCGCATCCGATATTTTTTGGGCAATTGTCTGGAAAACAAGGCCGGCTAAAGAATTTGTTGCAGATACCATTATTGGGACTCCATCATCGCCGCTTTGTCGGAGTTCGAGATCGATTGGAATAGTGCCTAACAAAGGAAGGCCGGTCTCTTGGCTGAGTCGCACTCCGCCTCCATGTCCAAAAATCTCAATTGGTTCTGTACAATTACTGCAGAGAAAATAAGACATGTTTTCGACCAACCCGACAATAGGCTGTCCGAGCTTGTTAAAAAGTCCGATGGCCCGACGCACATCTGCCAACGCAATTTCCTGTGGGGTGGTTATCATCAAAATCGAACAATGGGGAATAGCTTGAGCAATTGTAATCGAAGGATCACCGGTTCCAGGGGGAAGGTCGATAACCAGATAATCGAGTTCACCCCACTGCACCTGATCGAGTAGTTGATGAATCACCTTAGAAACAAGCGGTCCACGCCAAATAAAAGCTTCATTTTGCTCAACCGTCATTCCCAACGACATAATTTGTAATCCATACTTTTCCTTGGGCATAATCATATTGTCATCCTGATACAGAGCTTCTGAAATATCGAGCATCACCGGCACGCTTGGTCCATAAACATCAGCGTCCAAAAGCCCAACCTTATAACCCTGCTTGACAAGAGCCAAAGCCACATTGACCGCGATTGTGGTCTTGCCGACACCCCCTTTTCCACTTGCTACCGCGAGAAAATGTTTTACTTTTTCAATGCCTTTTAATGGGGGCTTAGGGAACAATCGCCCAATCTCTTCCCGGTTTAAAGTTGTGAATTCAATTTGTACTGAAGAGATCTCAGGCAGCTCACCCACTACTTTTTCAATCTCATGTATTAATATCTCTTTAAGGGGAGACCTATCACTTTTCAAAGCCAGGGTGAGTTTAACTGCATTATCATCGATTGATATGTTGCGAATCATGCCGGTATCGATGAGGCTCTTTTTTAACTTAGGATGGAGAACCGTCTGCAAGGCTTCCCGGATCTGTTTTTCGTCCATCATGGTTTTCCTCCTTTGGCCAGGCCATGGCGTCCCTTTTTTTCTGATATTTTTCCAATTCAGGAGCTTTCATTGTTTAAAATATCCTTAGAACAGAGATGCAAGATATCGACAAGGGTAAGATCGCCGACTAAGCGCTCCTGATCATCCAAAACCGGTATCTCTTTAATATTTGCCGAAAGCATACGTTTAAGCACCGGTTCAATGGTTTCCGAAAGATGGGCGGAAATCACTGGCCGATCAATAAAATCCGCGGCTGTCTCCGAAGTCGCCATACTTATCAGCTGCAGGTTATCGACGGCCTTATCGCAGTGGTGAAAGAGAAGGTGTTTAGCCAGGTGCCCTAAGGAAATGACACCGATAAGCTGCTGGTCGTGCCTCACCACATAGACCAGGCGGGCATGTTCCGCCCCGGCAAATGCGTTGACAATCTCGGCTACCTCGGATTCAGGGAAGACTGTAGCCAGCCGACGTTTTCCTACGGTATCCGCAATTTCAGCCACCGTGGAGGAGAGGTTTAGGTGTCGCATCATCATCATTCCTCCTTGATTTCTCCGGCCCGTATCAGACCGTATCTGGCAGCTAAAGGACCGATAATCTCAAAAATAATCGAGGTGGCAGTGATGGTGGAGAGTATCTGGATCCCCAGCATCTCAGCTCCGGCAATAGTGGCCAGCTCCTGCTTAACCAGAAGACAGCGCCTGCCACTACCAAAAAGGCGAGTAGTAGTTGCGCGAAAATAATAACGATAATTCCGGTGCCCAATTTTTTTAATGAGGCAAGCTGTAGTTCCGAACCAATGATAAAAGCAATACAGCCAAGGGCTATGGTGGTAATAAATTCCAGTTGGAGCAGTTGCTCTTTAGCAAAGAGATGCAGGGCCGAGGGTCCAAGGAGAACCCCGGCGGCCAGATAGCCGATTAGAGCCGGCAGTCTCAAATAGCGGGCCAGTTGGCCGCAGAAATAACCGCAAAAAAGAAGGAGGCCGAGACCGGTGATGGAAGATAGGTGGAAGTTGGCCAGCATGTTTACCTGTTTTTAATAAAAAAAAATTGGTC
>DAOWIX010000001.1 GCA_030640695.1 Deltaproteobacteria bacterium
GGGTTCCGGGAATAATCAGAAGGCGCATATAGGGTGCCGCTTTCCGGCCTTTTAGCAACGATGCCGCCAGGCGAAAATCTTCAATCCGACCATTGGTGCAGGAGCCGATCACGACCTGATCAATCGCAATATTATCAGCTGCGGCAAGATCAACGGAACGGCTTTTATCAGGCAGGGGCGGATAGGCTACCTGCGGCCTGATCGCCGAAACATCGATCTCGATGGTTCTATGATAATGGGCATCAGGGTCACTGGTAAAAATGGTGTAATCGCGCCGGGCTCGGGGACGAACATAATCGAGCGTAATTTCGTCGGGGGCGATAATTCCATTTTTGGCACCCGCTTCGATCGCCATATTCGCCATTGACATACGACCATACATCGGTAGCGTGTCGATGGTTTCACCCATCATCTCAAGCGCCTGATAGAGGGCACCATCGACTTTTAAAATACCAATGGTATGGAGAATCAAATCCTTACCTTCGACCCAAGGGGCCAATTTGCCGTGATATACGACTTTGATGGTTTCGGGAACCTTAAGCCAAACCCTGCCGGTCGCCATGGCGGCGGCGAGATCAGTACTCCCAACCCCGGTCGCAAAAGCACCCAAGGCACCATAGGTACAGGTATGAGAATCAGCCCCGACAATTAGATCTCCGGGCAGAACCAAACCCTGTTCCGGCAAGAGGACATGCTCAATCCCGACTCGACCGATCTCAAAATAGTTTTTGAGATCCTGTTTTTTGGCAAACTCACGTAAGATTTTGGCCTGTTCGGCCGATTTAATATCTTTGTTGGGGGTAAAATGGTCGGGAATCAGGAGTACCCGTTCGTCATCAAAGACCTTGTTCACCCCGAGTTTTTCAAACTCGGCAATTGCAATCGGCGCCGTCACATCATTGGCCAGTGCAATATCGACCTTGGCTTCGATCAGTTGACCGGGTTCGACCGCATCAAGACCGGCATGAAAAGCAAGAATTTTTTCAGTAATTGTCTGGGCCATAAAATTCTCCCCCATAATCCGGCGGGGCCGGGTTATGGTAGTCGTCAGTTGTCAGTCGTCAGTTGTCAGTATTTTTTTTACTGACCACTGACGACTGACGACTGCAAACGTGTTTTATAAATTCACAAAAAAACAACTCTTGAACATCTTGAGTTACAATAAATCAGTGTGCAACTAGACCGTAACTTGGGGACGGTTGCGTTTTTTGTACTCGAGTTTATTGAGAGCGTTCATATAGGCTTTGGCGCTGGCAACAACGACACAGGTGTGGGCCCCTTGCCCCATAACCGTCAACCCCTCCTCGCGAATCCGCACCGTCACCTCACCGAGCGCATCCGCACCCCCTGTAATTGATTTAACCTCATAAGTCAAGAGACGGCTCCCAGTGTTGGTTAACTGCTTAATCGTCTTAAAAACCGCATCAACAGCACCGTCACCAAATTCAGCTCCGTGCCGACTTTCACCCTCGACCTCAACCTCTAAAGTGGCACTAGGCATCGCCACCGTACCGCTTTTAACACTGACAAAATTAAGTTTGAAATAGTTAGGTATACGAATTATCTCATCAGCTATCAAGGCATCAATATCCTCATCGAAAACCTCTTTTTTCTTGTCAGCCAGTTTTTTGAAAGCAATAAAAGCGGTCTCAATCTGTTGCGCCTCAAGTTCATACCCGAGATCATTGATTTTCTCCTGAAAGGCGTGACGGCCGGAGTGCTTACCCATAACCAGACTGTTTTGCGGCAGACCGATCGATTCCGGCGTCATAATCTCGTAGGTTGCTTTATTTTTCAAAACGCCGTCCTGATGAATGCCAGCTTCATGGGCAAAGGCGTTGGCCCCGACAATTGCTTTATTGGGTTGGACCCGAATACCGGTCACCTGACTGACCAGACGACTGGCAGGATAGATCTGAGTCGTAACAATGCCAGTCTCATAGGCCAGGTTATCAGGCCGCGTCCGCAAAGCCATCACCAGCTCTTCAAGCGAAGAGTTGCCAGCCCTCTCGCCAATGCCGTTGATCGTACATTCAACCTGTCGGGCGCCAGCCTGAATGGCCGCAATAGAGTTAGCGGTTGCCAGACCGAGATCGTTATGACAATGAACCGAGATGACAATGCCATCGCCACCATTAGGCAAGCGCTCCCTGATCGATTTGATCAGAGAAAAATATTCACGGGGCACGGTATAACCAACTGTATCCGGGATATTGATCGTTCGCGCCCCGGCCTCAATTACAGCAGTAAATATTTTAACCAAAAAGTCGATGTCGCTACGGGTCGCATCTTCGGCCGAAAATTCAATATTTGAGGTCAGGGTACGAGCGTAACGAACTGCGGCCACAGCCTGTTCGAGAACTGCATTGGGCTCCATCTGAAGTTTATGCTGCATATGAATCTGTGATGTCGCAATAAAGGTATGAATACGAGGATCAGCTCCACCTTTCAAAGCCTGCCAGGCCCGATCGATATCGGTCCGGCTGGCCCGGGCGAGCCCCGCCACCTGGCAACCTCGGATCTTGTCACTTACCAACTTGACCCCGGCAAAATCACCTTCTGAAGCGATCGGGAAACCGGCTTCGATCACATCAACTCCAAGTTTTTCGAGCTGTTTGGCCAGCAAAAGTTTCTCATCCACGTTCATACTGGCACCGGGTGACTGTTCACCATCTCTTAAGGTCGTGTCAAAAATTGTTATCCTGTCCATGATCTCCTCCATATAAAATTGTACAGACTTAGTAAATCTTTATCAAAAAAAATCCCCCTGAATTCTGCAAGCGAACTCAGGGGGATTTTTATAACTAATAAGGTGGTTTGTGTCTCGGCTTAACTAATGCACAATCCTCTCCTCATCGGCCCCTTGAGTCCGCTTTTTTAGTAGTCCGGTTAGTAGTAGCAAAGACTTCACCGGCCCGGAAAAGGTGTAGATAACCGCCAGAACAAAAAGAGAGATCTGCGGCTCGGCAGCGATAACGATAAAAATCACAGCCATCATAACCAAAGATATGAATGGGGCTCGCCCCTGGAAAATAGACTCTTTGAAAGCCGGATATTTGACATTACTAACCATCAAAAAAGCTAACCCGTAACAGAGTAAAAGAAGCACAACATTACGCTCTACCCCGGTCGCACCGAGGTGATCGGCAATCAGAACCGTGGTCGCCGCCATGCTGGCTGCCGCCGGGATTGGCAAGCCCGTAAAAGTCCCTTTTTCAGAGGTTTCAGCCTGAACATTATAACGGGCCAGACGCAAAGCTCCACAGGCAACAAAAAGAAATGCCGCCAACCAACCTAAACGACCAAAAGAGGAGAGACTCCACTGAAAGATCAACAAAGCTGGAGCCACACCGAAGGAGACGAGATCGGCCAAAGAATCGAACTCCATCCCGAAACGGCTGGTAGCATTCATCATACGCGCCACCTTGCCGTCAAGGATATCAAAGACATTGGCTACAATAATAGCTGTAGCAGCGGTACCATAATCACCTTTAATCGCCGAGATCATGGCGAAAAAACCACAAAAAAGGTTACCCATGGTAAACAGGTTGGGCAGGAGATAAATTCCGCGTATCATGTCAAACCCCACTTAACTCAAAACAGTTCATAAATCACTGAACTAACCTAATAACACAATCACCCGGCATCTGGCAAGTAACCAATAATCGTCTCTCCAGCCTTGACATGCTGGCCAACCGAGATATCAATTTCGGTTTCCGTTGGCAAATAGAGATCTACCCGCGAACCAAAACGAATCAAACCAAAGCGTTCACCTTTTTCCAGAGTGTCATCAGGTCCGACAAAACAGACAATCCGCCGGGCAATCAAACCGGCAATCTGGACAAAGGCAATGCGTCGCCCCTGCTCATCCTCAATAACCACCAGATTGCGTTCATTCTCATCCGATGCTTTATCAAGGTTAGCTGAAAAAAACTTACCCGGCTTATAGTGGGTTTCAAGAACCCGGCCCGCGGCTGGAGAACGATTAACATGGACGTTAAAAACCGACATGAAAATACTGATTTTAGTGCTTTCAACCATCCCTGACAGTTCCGGGCCATCAACCTGAGTAACCGACAGTACCCGACCATCGGCCGGAGAAACAACGGTCCCATCGCGAAAAGGTGGATAGCGAGTCGGATCACGAAAAAAAGAACCGGTAAAGATCGCCAGTAAGAGAGTCAGCTTCCAGAGCCAGCCCCAACCCAGAAGAAAAAAGATAATAGTTGCCAGGCCTAACCCTAAGACCCAGCGATGACCCTCAGGGTGGATTTTGTCCAGTAAAGGCAGATTGCTCAGTTTCAAAATATAACTCCCAGGTTAATTCTTGTTTTTATCGACCAGTTTACTCTTGCTGATCCAACTCATCATGGAGCGCAGTTTCGCACCGACATCCTCTATTTCATGCTCCTCCCCTTGCCGGGTCAGGGCATTAAA
>DAOWIX010000167.1 GCA_030640695.1 Deltaproteobacteria bacterium
TCCGACCTTCTCCAGAGCCTCTTGTCCGTCACCGGCAATTATCACCTGAAAACCGGCTTTCAGCAAACGGCTTTCAGCAATTTCACGAATTTTTGCATCATCCTCGACGACTAAGATAGTCGTCCCTTTAAATGAGGAAAATTCTTTTTCAGGTACTCTCTTCTCTGATTCGACAAAGACACCTCCCTCATGATAAAGGGGCCAGTAAATTTTAACCGTTGTCCCCTGTCCGGGCTCACTGTAGAGATTAATATAACCACCATTCTGTTTAACAATACCATAGACAGTGGAGAGCCCGAGACCAGTTCCCTGGCCCAACTCTTTGGTCGTATAAAAGGATTCAAAGCAACGTTTCTGGTCAGCTACGCTCATGCCGCAGCCGTTATCACTAATCTCAATCAAAGCCTGACGACCGGCGCTGCTGCCCTCATGAATGGCAACATAATCTTCATCAAGTTCAACCTCAGCCAAACGTAAGATGATATTTTTCCCCCTCCCATCAGACTCCTCCTGACGCAGGGCATCACGGGCATTAACCAAAAGATTGATGATCACCTGCTCAAATTGACCCGGGTCAGCCTGAACCCGAATTGCCGTTTCAGGCCCCGGAAGATCAAATTTAAGCTCTATATCCTCACCCAGAAGGCGCTGCATCATTTTCATCAGATTTTCAATCAATCTCCGCAGACAGACCTCTTTCGGAACAATTATCTGACGCCGGCTAAAGGCCAATAACTGCCGGGTCAGGTCGGCAGCCCGACGGCCCGCCTCATTGATCTCCATAAGATCCGGCCGCATCGGAGAATCCTCAGCACACTCATCGACCAGGGTTTCACTAAAACTGTTGATAACCGTTAAAAGGTTATTAAAATCGTGGGCCACACCACTGGCCAGGGTGCCGACAGCCTCCATCTTCTGGGCCTGATAAAGCTGTTGCTGAAGTTTTTGGGCTTGGGTGACATCATATTTAATGACCGCATAATTGATTATCTTGCCCTGTCCATCAAAGAGTGGAAAACCGGTGGTATCTTCATAAACAAGGGTTCCGTCTTTACGTCGACTGACGAGAATACCGCGCCAGTTTCGTCCATGAGATATTGCTTGCCAAAGTTCCTGGCGCTCGGCACGGTTCTCATCTGTAAAAAAGAGATCTTTCGGATGACGGCCCAACATCTCATTAATGGTATAACCGGAAATCACTTCGTAGCCGTGATTGACATATTCGATAATCCCATCAAGCCCGACAACCGCGACGGCACTATGGGTCTGTTCGATGATGCTGGAAAGTCTCTTCATCCGAGCCTCATTTTCGACCCGTTCCGAAATATCCTGAAAAACAACGACCGCACCTTGCACCACCCCATCTTCAACAATCGGCGAAACGCTGATCTCGACCGGGATAAAGCTGCCATTTTTGCAGACAAACTGATCACGAAAACTTTTTATCTCTTTACCGGCAAGCATCGCCTGACAAATTGGGCACTCTGACAACGGATAAGGTGAGGCCTCGGCCTTAAAAGCGTGCCAGCTCTGATGGCTGGGCAAACCAAGCAGTTCAGCCTGAGTGTAGCCGAGCATCTTTTCCGCCGCCGGATTGACAAAGTCATGCAGGAAGTCCATATCGAGACCAATAATCCCCTCGCTGGCCGCGGCCAGGATATTTTCGTAATGCCGGCGCAGTGACTCCATCTGCGCAACACTTTTCTCACTCTTCTCAAGCTCTCTTTGGTTGCGCATAAAAAAGATTAATATGCCCACCAGACCAACCAGCCATAACAGCAGATAAAGCCCTGAAAGTTTGTATATATGTTGCTGATAATAGGCCAGAAAACGCTCCATATCGACCGCAAGACTGATCCCGCCGCGCAGGTCACCAACCTTGTAACCCTGAACAGCGTGACATTTGAGACAGGCTTTTTCGACATAAAGCGGCTTCAGCAAACGCATAAAGGGCCGGCCCTCAATCAGAGTCTCCTCAACCACCTCTTCAGCCCCCCCGGCAAAAGCCTTAAGGGCGCTCTCTTCCCAGGCATCGGGACGGTTTTCCGGGCGTAGGGGTTTAAGACTTGTGATATGGCCGCGGCTACCGAACTTCTGTCGGGCCAGCTCATGCACCTGACGCGTCATATAGGCGGGATTAACCAGGGTCAAAGGTCGGCCGTCACTGGTCATGATATCACGCCGGGAAAAATCGGAGAGATAGGGATTGGGCGGAGTCTCGGCCGTCGGGGTGACATAGACGCCGCCATGACCGGCAACCCAGCGACGAAAAACAATATCCCGGTTAAAGCTTTCGCGGGCCTGTTCAATAGCACTGGCTCTTACATGGTGAAAATGGTCCTGCCAGCTGACCAGAGCCAAGCTTAAGATCACCAGAGTCCAGACCAGGGCGGTTCCCAGGGCATAACGTAACAGTCTTTTGGGGTTTTGCAGTGGAGATAGTTGTTTTTTCATTGGAAGTACTCCATAAAACATTCAACTATTCAACAATTCAGCGATACGGGCGGTCAAATCTGACATCGTATAGGGTTTGTCAAGCAACAGGCCTGGATCGATCTCTTTGAGTTCATCACGGTCACTGTAACCGGAGGTGTAGAGAATTTTAATTTCAGGATAACGTTTCCTGATTTCACATACCATCTCAAGACCATTGATCCCCGGCATAACGATATCAGTAAAAACCATATCAGGTGGAGCCTCTAAACCATCCAGCAAGGCCAGAGCTGCTTCACCGCTGGACGCCGCCTTAACCTGATAACCGACCAGTTCGAGAGCTTCAGAGGCAACTTGGCGCAAAATATCTTCATCCTCGACCACCAGAACTAAGCCCTTGCCGGACGTCAGAGTTTGCTGACCTTTAGACTCCGTCGTCAAACCTATATCCGGCTGCTGCAAAACCGGCCAATAGATCGTAAAAAGAGCCCCCTCCAAATCATTTTCAACCTCGATCAGACCATGGTTCTGTTCAACAATGCCGTAGACGGTTGAGAGGCCAAGACCCGTCCCTTTGCCCTGGGATTTGGTCGTAAAAAAAGGTTCAAAAATATGTTCCAATACCTCTTTGGCAATCCCCGGCCCGCTATCCTTGACCAGGAGGGAAACATAGGATCCGGGCATAAAATCACCGACTGATTCCAAAGGTCGCCGCTTCAGCGTGATTCCAGCAGTACTGACATCGATCCGTCCGGCGACAACCGTCGCCTCTTCCTTGACGGCATCGGCAGCATTAACAACAAGGTTGATAATAATCTGTTCAAGCTGACCGGGATCAGCCAGAATCGGCGGCA
>DAOWIX010000150.1 GCA_030640695.1 Deltaproteobacteria bacterium
GGAGCCCTCTTTACTGAACAAAAAGAGTTCGACGAAGCTCTCTTTTTTTATGACAAGGCGGTGAAAAACCCACTTCCCGTAGAGGCCGCAGCTGCCTCTTTGACTCGGGCTACAGTTTTGGAAAAGGCAGGCCGTATCGGTGAGGCCCGGCAATCTTATCTGCGTTTGAGTTATCTCTTTCCGCAACAGGAGAAATTGGTCGCTGATGCTCTGCTGGCGGTGGTGCGACTGGCCCAAAAAGAGAAGGATGAACAAACCGTAAAAAAAATGACTGAAAAGTTAAACTCCATGGCTCTTACGGAGGTTCAAAAAAATGAGTTGAAAAAACTTGTTGATTAACAAGAGAGAGAACGCTAGAATTATGATGGATACGTAAAAAAATCGTAACTACTCAGCGTGAGTAAAAAAGTGTCAAATATTGATATTTTTAGCAAATTCTGGGGACACAACCTGATTCTCCGAAGGAAATCGGGATGGTGTACCCTGAATTTGCGGGTTGGCTGAATAGTAACAAAAAATCGAGATTAGTTGCGAATGCGAAAAAAGTTTAGTTAGTGCCTTTTTTCGTGTGTTTCTTGGTCAAAAATGAGTTGACCGCTTGGGATAGTTAGTGGCGGGCATGGTTTTTACTGCTCACTGCCCGCTGCCCACTGCAGACTCTAACCGGAGGTTAGTTGATGTATCAGTTTGTTATGAAGGGCGGGTATCTGATGTACCCGATCATGATCTGTTCGATTCTAACTTTGGCAATCCTTTTTGAGCGTCTCTTTGCATTGCGGCGGAGTCGAATTATTCCGGAGAAGTTTATTATTGAGGTTGGCGATCTGGTTCGGCAGCAGCGGATGGAGGATGCCCTGACCCAGTGTCGGCTTAACAACTCCTCGATTGCCCGGGTTTTGATGGCCGGAATATCTCGTCATAATAAATCACGCCAGCAGGTCAAGGAGGCGATTGAAGATATCGGTCGTCTCGAAGCGGCCAATCTTGAACGTTTTCTGACCATCCTCGGAACCATTGCCGGGATCGCCCCTCTACTAGGTCTTTTGGGTACAGTGACCGGGATGATTAAGGCTTTTAGTGTGATTTCGCAGGCTGGTATTGGCAATCCCCAGATGTTGGCCGGCGGAATCTCCGAGGCTTTGATTACGACAGCAGCTGGTTTGACCGTCGCGATTCCTGCCTTTGTGTTCTATAAACTCCTGCGCTCTCGGGTTGATAAGCGGGTTTTGCGGATGGAACGGGTTTCGATTGAGATTCTTGATCTCATTGATCAGGAAGGGAGGCAAGGGGAGTAAGCTTATGCGTTTTCAAACTCGCAGTCGGGATGAAGTGCAGCTCGATATGACACCGCTGGTAGATGTCGTTTTCTTGTTGCTCATCTTTTTCATGCTCTCTACCAGCCTCTCGATCAATCCCGGGATCAAAATTGATTTGCCGAAATCTTCCGCCGAACAGGTTGCCAAGAAGAAAACCACTTTACGGGTGGCGGTTGAAGCTGGTGGTCGAATCTACCTTGAAGGAAAAAAACTCTCTCTAGCTCAGTTACGGGAAAAATTTAAGGCGGTGGGCAAGGCCCATGGTGATGATGCCCTGGTAGTGATTGAAGCTGATAAAAAGGTCTATCACGGTCTTGTGGTTAAGGTTATGGATGCCGCCAAGAGCTCCGGCTTGAATAAATTGGCAATTGCGACTCAACCCAATGATTCTGGTGGGCAGTAAAGCCCCCTTGATTACTGGCTGAAAAGAGTCGCCGGTGGTTCCCGGGAAAGTTCTTTTGTGTTGCTCGTAAGTGGTACATAGTGCAGGAGAAGTGGAGTGCAAAGACGGTTTTAACCGCCGACTGCCACTGTCCACTGAACAAAAGAGGTGATCGTTGCTCTTCACGCCACACTATAAACCAGTTCGCCTGATCCCGTTTCTGGTGCTCTCCGGTCTTCTGCATGCCGCCTTGATTCTGGCCCTTCCAGATTTGACCAGACTCTTTAATATCCATATTAATCGTTTGGCTCTGTTGACCGATACTGTGATTGAAGTCACCCTGGTTGAGCCGGAAATCATACCTGAGCCCCCTGTGACGGAGAACTCCTCTCCTCTGTTAGCTGATGACCACGTTTCAGCCCTGATTGATCATCGTCTCAAAAAACTTCCTGCACTTGGTGATGCTTCGTTGTCACCTCCGGCTCTGCTCAAACTCCCGGAACTCTCACCGCCCGAAAAATCAATGTTTGAGGTTCTGCCCCTTCCTGATCCTCTACCCAGCATTCGTCCACAAGAACTTTTAGGGCGGCTGGGTAAAAAGCCGGCCGGTCGTTTGAGTGGTAGTCGTCTTAGTGGTACCCTTAAAAAACCTGCCGCAGAATCCGGTGCATTGGTCGA
>DAOWIX010000070.1 GCA_030640695.1 Deltaproteobacteria bacterium
GAAAGTTTGTCGGCGTAATCTTTGGTGGAAAAAAAACTGACAAATACCAGATGGGCTTTATCTTTGCCGATAAAGCGAGCCATCATCTTTTCGAGTTCCGATAGGGCCGGAAAATTGGCGTAGCGTTTTTCCTGGATGAAACGGTCGATCGTCGGTTTGAAGACATCGACGAATTTTTCTGCTTGGCGGTGGCCGATTTCATCCTGAGAACCGATCAGCGAGACCGCCAGATAGGCCATAATATTGCTGGTCAATGACCAGAAGAGGGAGTGGGAGTAGAAGTCGAAACCAGTCAGGCCGAATAGTTCGATCGGGTTAAGCCACCAGATACCGAAGGGCCCATCTGACAGGATTGATCCCGGTAGCCAGCCGGAGTAGACAAAAGAGGGAACCATCAGGGTGTAAAACCAGAAGTTAAAGCCAAAGGTGAGACCGGCAATTGCACCATAGCGGGTGCCTTTTTTCCAGTAGAGGCCGCCGATTAAAGCAGGGGCTGTCTGGATCGCCGCCGAAAAGGAGATGAGGCCCATATTGACGAGCATGTAGGAGTCGCCAATGATGCGAAAAAAGAGATAGCCGAGAAAGATAATCAGCAGGATACCGAGGCGTTTTAAATGGATCAGCCAGAAAGAGAGATCAGCTTTGACTTTTATGGTCAGGAGCAGGGGCATGATCAGATTGTTGAGGAGCATCGTACTCAACGTGACCGAAGAGACGACGACCATGCCGGTTGCCGCCGAGAGGCCACCGATAAAAGCTAAGACCGACAGGGAGTGTTGTGAGTGCAGTAGCGGCAGAGTCAAAACGTAAGTGTCGGCAATTGATGAGGGGCCACCGATCTCCAGGAGGCCGCCGAAGGCGATCGGGATGACGAAGAGGTTTATCAGAAAAAGATAGAGCGGGAAGAGATACATCGCTTTTTTGATATGCTCTTCGCGCTGGTTCTCAATAACCGCCATATGAAATTGTCGCGGCAGAAACATGATTGCCGCCATCGAGAGGATGATCATGGTGAACCACGACTGGTAACAGTTATTTGGTGAAGTGTTGATCAAAAGCAGCTTTTTGTAGATTTCGTGGTCGGCAATCTGGGTCAGGATATCCTTGAAACCGTCGAAGATGCCATAAGTGACAAAGAGGCCGACGATGAAAAAAGCAATTAATTTAACAACCGATTCGAGAGCGATGGCAGCAACCATACCTTCATGTTTTTCAGATGCATCAAGGTGCCGGGCTCCGAAGAGGGCGCCAAAAAGAGCCAGCACCAACGAGATGTAGAAAGCTGTATCAAGATAGAAGGGGTGTTCCAGATAGCCGGTGGTAGTGCTGGTCGCAAATACCTGGAGGCCGGGCCGGAGCTCGGGGTGAGCGAGGAGTTCAAAAGTGGTAGAGATCGATTTAAGTTGCAGGGCGATATAGGGCATGATGCCGATAATCGCGAAGATAGTTACCAGGGCCCCGAGATATGAACATTTGCCGTAACGGGAACTGATGAAATCGGCAAGTGAGGTGATGTTGTTCTCCCTCGTAATGCGGATCATCTTGCGTAGGATAAAACCCCAGGCAAAGGCGGTCAGGGTCGGGCCGATATAGATCGTGATAAATTTGAAACCGGTGTTGGTGACCTCACCGACACTGCCGTAATAAGTCCAGGATGAACAGTAGACCGCCAGGGTCAGAGCGTAAATGTAAGGGTTGGCAACAATGCTCTTGCCCTTGAGTTTGCGCAAGTCGGCATAATAAGCGACAGCAAAGAGAAAAAGCAGGTAGCTGACTGAAATTCCGGCAATCAGCAGATAGCGGGGATTATAGTCTATTGTCCTCTCCCTTTTTATTAGTCGTCAGTCGTCAGTTGTCAGTATTTTGTTATATTTATGGATTGACATACTCAATTGTTTATTTTTCAGTTATGCGGCTAAGAATGTTTTTTGCCCACTGATCACTTTCGATGCTCGGACATCCAGGCGTAGATGAAGATTACCATAATCGAGCAGAGCCAGCCCAGCATCAGGTAGAGATAGAATAGCGGGTAGCCGAAGATCATATGACATTTGTTGAAAATATGGATGATCGGGTAGTTGATAAAGAAGAAACCAAGGATAAAAAAGATTATCCACCACTCTCGTTTGTAGAGTATGCGCATTGCCTTTTTCATGATTTAACCTTTTTCCTGAATGCACAACAGTTTGACTTGTCTTTACTGATTAATCTAATAGGTAAATCGATAAAATACAAGGTCGTCATTCTTGGAAAATACAAGTCAGAAAGTTGAGTTGAATGGTTACTGATCTTGAGTTTTAGCCTTTGATTTTGAAGAGTGGTTAGACGAGGATTTTTCGAGCGCGGTTGTCAGTTGTATAGAGCTGATGGCCTGCCAGTTTTCGACTCCGGCGGCCCGGGCCAAGCCGGCCAGTTGAATGTTGTATTCGTAGAGGGCGTTGTAATAGCTGGCTTCGGCCTGAGTCAGAGCGGCCTGCGAGTCAAGGACTTCAGTGGCTGTGCTGAGCTGGTTCTGGTATCTCAGTTTGGTGACCCGGTAATTCTCTTTACCGAGTTCGACCTCTTCGGCAGCGGTCGCAATATTGCGATAAGAGGTGGCGGCATTCTCAAAGTTGTTTTTAATCTCCAGAGCGATCTCATCCTCAACCTGCATTAAGGTTTGGCGGGCCTCTTCGACTCCGGCTCGGGCGCTCTCAACCTGATGGCCTCGCCGTCCCCACTCCCAGAGTTTCCAGGTGGCGCCGATCGAGACAAAGGTGTTGTAGGGGGTCGAGGTTATGCCGTCACCATCGACCGTGAATTTATCACCCATGCGGGTATGGCTGGCTTGTAAGGAGAGGTTGGGGTAGTAGTCGCTCTGGGCCAGTTTCACCTGGTGGCCGGCCGAGGTGATGGCGTAGTTGGCGAGGCGAAGTTCCGGTCTTTTCGCCAGGGCAATGGCGGTCGCTTTGTCGAGTGAGAAATCCATGGTTTCATGAGTCGGTTCGTCGGCCAGGGTAAAAAGGCTGTCGCGGTCAATCTGGATGATGGTTGCCAGCCGGGCTCGGTTCAGCAAAACGCCGGTCTTGACGCGACGTTGCTGCTGCAGGGCCTGGCTCAGTTTGACTTTGGAGTAGAGGAGATCATTCAAGGGAATTAGTTCATTGTCGAAAAAGAGTTGCGAATCGCGGGCTTGAGCTTCAAGACGGGCCACCGTGCGGGCAGCGGTTTCGGCAAATTTCAGCTGTTTAAGGTAGTCGAAGTAGGCGGCCACCGTTTCATAGGTGATTTCGAGGCGGGCGAGCTCCTCTTCGGCTTGGGCCTCCTTAATGCCGAGTTGGGCCAGGCGATAGTTTTCAAGGATGCTGAAGCCGGTAAAGAGGGGTTGGGTCAGGGTTATATCGAGATTATAGAGGTCGTGGGTGTTGGCGGGAAAACTTAAACCGTCGATGTCGTAGGAGTTAATTTTGTCCTGATACATGAACGAGTAGCCAGCTTCAAGTTTAGGGAGAAATTCGGTTTTTGCAGCCTTACTCAACGCTTCGGCCTGAACCGTTTGAAAATGCTGGAGTTGAATTCGGGGATGACTTTGGTGGGCGAGATTCAGGCACTCTTTAAGTGAATAGCGCTCTTTAGCAGATGCCGCGATGCTGCCAAAGCTTGAAACGAGAAAGATGAGAGATGTTATGATACAAAACCTGATGACTCTGTATTGACGGAAAGAGACCATGATAAATAGATCCGATTAAAATTGAAAGGTTGAGCGCAATGCTTGATGAGGCAAAAATTCTATAAGGTTTTGCTACACTTTTCATATTTAAGAGTCAAGGAAACATTTTGTCCACCGCCGAAACCGGAACGTTTATTCGCGAAAAACTTTTTTAAGGCTGCACGATATTGGTTGTGATTGTCCAGCGTGTTGTGGCCGGCTTTGGGAATAATTACAACTTCGATTTGCTTCTCGCCGAACTTCTCAAGTAATGCATCACTTTGTCGGCGAGGTATTATTTCGTCATTTTCAGCGATTATCATGAGTACTTGGGATTTGATCTTGGGCACTAGGGATGCGGCATCATATCTGTCTTTGAGTAAAAATGAGACGGGAAGGTAGGGGAGGTGAGCTTGGGCTACGCCCGCCAGACTGGCAAAAGGGGTGACCAGCGCCAGCTTTTCGACCGGGCGCAGAGCGGCGAGGTGAGTGGCTATACCGGAGCCCAAACTGCGGCCGATGACTGAGATGTTAAGGTGACGCTCTGCTAAAAAGTCAAAGATCGCCACGGCGTCGTTGCAGAGGGCGGTTTCCGACGGTTTTCCGGTGCTGCCACCGTAGCCCCGATAATTGACCAGATAGATCGCATAATCCGGAAACAGATGGGAAAAACCGGCAAGATCCCCTGCAACATCTTCAGCATTGCCACCAAAGTAGATAATTGCCGCCTCTCTCTCTTTGTCTAACGACCAGATCTTTAATACCGCGTCGGCAACCGGGAAGAAAAAACTTTCGGCTGCACTATTTTGAGATTCCGGTGTGGGGAAATAGATCTGGCGGCGTTGGGTTGCATACATGATGACGCAAAAAGTCGCGTAGAGTAAGCATGAAACGGAGA
The DNA here is from genome assembly GCA_030640695.1 of Deltaproteobacteria bacterium. Lineage (GTDB taxonomy): Bacteria > Desulfobacterota > Anaeroferrophillalia > Anaeroferrophillales > Tharpellaceae > Tharpella. The sequence continues at coordinate 4,587 of DAOWIX010000070.1, forward strand.
TGATAATAAAGGCAGATTTCATATGATTGATAACATCAGGCTGTCTTGGAAAAGTATAATTTTTGACCACTTTGCACATCTACGGTGCTTGACATTATTCTCTCTTATCAATGCTTGATACTTAAGCATAGAAAATCGGATATGTCAAATGGGTAGGATAGTTTTCTTAATAAAATCAAATGTTTGATTTTGAGATAGCGTAAATATTCAGCATTAAGTCGGCTCTGTTCTCTTCTTAAACTCAAGTATCAACTATTAAAGTAATGGCGTTTTACTTTACCCGTCGCCTTGACAATGGCTGGAATGGAGTTATAATCATTGTTGAGGGAAGACCTCAATTATATTTGCGTTACATTGCCGGATATTTTGCAAGCAACTTTCACCTATGTGTCGTTGAAAGGGTAAAAAAATGCTGAATATATTGGATACGCTGGTCGATGAAACAGCTCGGAGCGAAAACGAAGTTCTCAACTTTAATGACTATCTCGAACTGGTTCGTAATAGTCCCTGGGTTACCCGAACCACTCCCCAACTTCTCCATGATATGATCCTCTCTTTTGGGGTTGAGCACGCGATCCAGCCCGGCAAACCGGTAAAGCACAGCTACCATTTCTTTGAAAATACTGATATTGTCGGCCCCTTTGCGGTTTTCGGCCAACAAAAGGCCAAGGAGAACCTGGTCGAAAAATTTGATAATGCGGCCCGTGGTGCCGAGGTCTGGAAACGTCTCTGGATCCTCTTAGGGCCGCCGGGCTCGGCCAAATCACGCTCGATGGACGCCATCAAGTTGGGGCTCTACAACTACTCCCACAGCGAAGAGGGCAAAAGCTACACCCTGTTGCTGCCGACCCTTGATGAAAAGCTTTTCGACCGTGCTCTTTTTGAAGAGGACGGTATCCACTACCTACAGTCCCCTCTCTTTGAGCGTCCCTTACAGGTTATTCCCGACGAGATCCGTTCGGCCTTTGCCGGCGCTATGGAGAAGGATTTTAACCAGACGGCCCTGGAGGAATTTCTCGACCGTCACCCCCATTACGACAATGATTTCAAGGTTCAGATCGATGGCCGCGTCTCCCCCTACAGTGAGTTTGTTCTGCAAGGTTTCATGCGTGCCAAGGGACTTTCGTTACGTGAACTCATGCCCTATCTCAAGGTTAAGCGCATGTTTTACGATGCGCGCACTAAAACCGGGATCGGCTCTTATACTCCCCGCGACGAGAAGAGTCAGGAGGCCGGTTCCCTGGTTGGCAATATCGATTACAGTCTCCTGCCCCGTTTCGGCAGTGAATCACATCCCCTGGTTCATGACTATAAGGGTGAGCTCTGCGCCGGAGCCAACGGCCTTGTTGAGATTCACGAGATCCTCAAACTGACCGACCGTTTTCTCTATGAACTCCTCTTTGCTACCCAGGATCGTTTCTTCAAACCCGAAGGTCAGCCGCCGATCCCCTTTAACGGGGTTATCATCGGCCACACCAACTTTCATGAATACAGTATGTTTATTGAAAATCGTACCTTTGAAGCCCTGCGCAGTCGTACAACTTTTATCGAGATGCCACTCTCGGTCGACTTTAAGGATGAGGAGCTGATTTATCAAAACACCTACTCCAACGAAAAGCGGCAGTGGCATAAAGAGCGCCGTCATCAAGCCCATGTTGCCCCCCATGCCATTGAGCTGCTCAGTCTGGTAGCGGTCATGTCGCGTCTTAATGCCTCGAAACAGAATCCCAACCTCAATCTTTTGCAGAAGGCGCTGATTTATGCCGGGCGCAGCGACAGCGGTGTCGACAATAATATGGCCCGCACCATCTTAGACGAGTTTGAATACAGCAAACCTTCCGAGGGCACTTTTGGTCTCGATCCCCGTTTCGTTCAGAATATATTTGAAACCACCGAACATTTCCAGATCAATGAATAC
>DAOWIX010000022.1 GCA_030640695.1 Deltaproteobacteria bacterium
AACGGTCTCGGTCTCCTCCAGCTTGACCATCGTGACGGCAAGCTCAGTCAGGTCACGAATCATCGATTCGACATCACGGCCGACATAACCAACTTCGGTGAACTTCGAGGCTTCAAGCTTGATAAAGGGGGCTTTGGCAAGTTTCGCCAAACGCCTAGCGATCTCGGTTTTACCGACCCCGGTCGGGCCGATCATGATGATATTTTTCGGCGCAATCTCATCACGCAAAGCCGGATCTACCTGCTGACGCCGCCAACGGTTACGCAAAGCAATCGCCACCGCCCGCTTGGCATCATCCTGACCAACAATATATTTATCAAGTTCGACGACTATCTCTTTCGGGGTTAATGTTGACATCTATTTATTTTCCTCAGACTCTTCTTCCTGCTCTTTAGGCAGGATCTCCAGGGTTAAGCGATCATTGGTATAGATACATATTTCAGAGGTGATCTTCATTGCAGCCGTAACAATGTCGGCGGCTTCAAGTTCAGTGTGCCGCAGTAAGGCGCGAGCCGCCGACTCGGCATAGGGTGCACCCGAACCGATCCCCACGATATCGTCATCGGGCTCAATGACATCACCATTACCGGAAATAACAAATGTATGCTCCTCATCCGCAACAATCAACAGGGCCTCCAAGCGACGCAGCATTTTGTCCATACGCCAATCCTTGGCCATTTCGACAGCAGCCCGAGTCAGGTTACCATTGTAGAGCTCCAGCTTCTCCTCAAAACGCTCAAAGAGGGTAAAGGCATCAGCCGTCGAGCCGGCAAATCCGGCCAGAACTTGCTCATCATAAAGCCAACGTACCTTTCGAGCTCCGTGCTTCATAACCGTATCGCCCAAAGTCACCTGGCCGTCACCGCCCATAGCGACCAGTTTGCCACGGCGAACCGCAATAATTGTTGTTCCTCTAAACATCTCTTCTCCTGTTATTTAAAAAAGTGCTTTTTAATTTAATTCGAGAACCCCACAAACTTTGCTTCGATCACTTCGCCCGCTCTTCATCTGCGGCTAAAGGGTGAGCTTTGTCATAAACTTCCAACAACCGCTTAACATCAACGTGGGTATAGCGTTGCGTCGTTGAAAGAGAGCTATGACCCAAAAGCTCTTGAATAACCCTAAGGTCAGCCCCGTTTTGTAACAGGTGCGTTGCAAAAGAGTGCCGCAAGGCATGCGGAGTCAGTGGTTTCTGCAAACCTGCAACAAGGCCATATTTCTTAACCAGAGTTGAGACTGACCGAGCGCTCAAACGCCCGTTACGAGCGTTAAGAAAGAGGGCATCACCCGCTCCAGCTCCGGTTTGTGGCCGCTTTTCGAGATAGGTTTTAAGAACTCTTGCAGCGACTTTCCCCAACGGCACGAGTCGTTCTTTACGACCTTTACCCATGATCCGAACCACGGCGTCGGCAAAATTGAGATTCCTAAGATCAAGGGCTACCACCTCGGAGACCCGTAAACCACACGCATACATCAACTCTAAGATAGCGCAGTCCCTGAGTTTGAGTACATCTTCAACGGGCCCAAGGTCAAGTAACTGGTCAACCTCTTCTTCTTCAAGATAAACAGGCAAATGCCGTTGATTTCGCGGGGCTTTTAAAAGGGCAGCAGGGTTTCCCAAAAAGCCATGCCGGTTATTTAGATAGGTAAAAAAAGTCTTAATAGCCGCCACTTTACGACCCACCGAAGCGGCCCCGTCGACCGCCATGCGGGAGCGCATAAATTTGAGCAGATGCCTCTCATTGACCTGCGACCAGGGTTTCTCTATTTCATCTATTGAAGATGGCAGACCGCACTGTTCGCCAAGAAAAAGCTGCAGCTGGCCAATATCGGAACTATAGGCGCGAACCGTATGCGGAGAGAGCTGGCGTTCAGCCTCCAGATAAGCGATAAATTGAGTTAGCAGATTCGTCATATCATCACCTTTGATGAGCAGACCCAATTAGATAAATATAATCATGCCCAACTTGACTTTTTGCGAATCGATAGGTTAGTAGATGCGCCGTAAGAAAGGTTCTGCTTCTCCAATTCCCATCAATCTTTAAAATACCCACGCGAACGTGAGAGAGAAATAGACTTTTGCAGGAAAAAAAAGAGCCCCCTTACCTGATCATCTTCCTTCTACTATCACTGCTCCTGCATCTGGGCTTGGCCTACCGTTACCGCGAATGGCAACCCTTAGCCAAAACCATTGAGGAACTACGCCGGAAAAAAAGAGATGAGATTCCGGTTCAGATTATCGAGTTGCCACCCAAAGAAAAAGAGACGCCAAAGCCCCCGCCTAAAAAACCAACCCTTCTGGCTGACCGCAACCAACAGAGTAAAATTGATACCAGAACCGATGAGAGCGCTCCCAAAACGGTCATGGTAAAACCTAAGCCTAAGCCAAGACCTCAACCAGCGCCCCCCCAACCGGCCACACCTGAACCCAAAGCCAAATCCCGCCCAAAGGCTCAGGCCAAGCCCCAGCTGAAACCAGAGAGCCGACCTCCTAAAGATGATTCTGCTATCGCCAAGCCTCGCCCGCAAAACAAAGCTCCGGAGAGGATACAACCTCCGGTGAAAAAGGAGGCCCTCAAAGAGCCCGTAAAAAAACCTGTCAAAAAACCTGTCAAAGAACCGCAAAAAGAGAGTCGTCCAGAGATCAAAAAGCTCTTCCCCTCATTTGAAGAGCTGACGAAAATCACCGAAGAACGTCAGAGCCGAGCAGCTTCTTCGGGCAAGCAACGTCCGCGTCTGCCCAACAAACTAAAAAGGGGTACCGAGATCTCCCTCAACACCCTCGACTACAAATTTCACTCCTACTATCTGGCCCTGAAAAGAAAGATTGAATTAGTCTGGGAATATCCCTACAAAGCTCGGCAAACCGGCGTCCAGGGACGCTTGCTGATGCGCTTTGTCATCAATCAAGATGGTTCATTGGCAGAGGTCACAATCTTACGTTCATCAGGCGTTGCCCTACTCGACCATGAAGCAGTCCGGGCCATCCATAACGCCTCGCCCTTCCCGCCACTTCCTAAAAGAATGAACACCGATCGTCTCGCCGTAACCGCTACCTTTGAATATCTTTTATCCTACCGTTCTGTCCATTGATAATGGCGTTACAAAAAATTACTGCCAACATACGTATAATATTCCGAGGATAACTTTTTCGTATAACGATAAGTTGGGGAAAAGGGCATTTTCAGACTGACCCCTAGGCGGCTGCGGCAGTCTTGCTGGCAGTTTCCGTTTTAGTTTCGCTTTTCTGCTCTTTTTTGACAGGCTTGACAGTAGATTTTTTCTTTTCCTCTTTGGGAGGCCGGTTTTTACCATATTCAGTTGCGTACCAACCACCACCTTTTAAAATAAATGATGTAGATGACACAAGTTTATGGACGGGCTCGCCACACTCAGGACAATCTTTAAGAGGTTCGGCTGTAATCTTCTGTAGCATCTCAAACGTGTGTTCGCATTTCTCGCACTGATACTCGTAAATCGGCATAACGTCTAATCCTTGAAATTAAAAAGTTAAGTGTACAGCAAATACGGCGAACCTTGCTTCGCCCTCTGTAACCGGGGACAGAGCTCAGCCCGGCTACGGGCTAACCCCCTGCCTGGAGGTTGCGCCCGAACGAAGTAAGGAAGTGCCCTTGGGGTATCCGTCACATCGAGACAATTTGGGAATAACACCTATTCTAAGCCTAAACGGGTTTTCAATTCAATCCCGCTTAAGTTCTCTACGTGAATCGTTTTGCGCCGGGATTTATGGCCGCTGACGACCTCCACCAGAGCCCGCGGAAGCCCCAGAAATTCAGCTATAAAATCTCGACAGAGACGGTTGGCGGCCCCCTCTACCGGAGGCGCCGTCAAGGATATCTTGAGCGCCTCATCATGCAAACCCTGAACACGGTTTCGTGCCGCCCGGGGCTGAATATGAACCCTGAAAGTCACACCTTCCAAGGTTTCACGAAACCACAACTCTCCCATTATCAATCCGCAATAAAGTTGTCTGAACGCACTCTTTTCCTAAGATTTAATGCGCTATTGACTGGGCAAACTGCAATAGCGTCTGCACCAGAAAGGACTGGAGAAAGAAGATGGCCAACATAATTATCATCGGCGCAAAATCAATGCCCCCCATCGCCGTCCAGGGAAACCAACGCCGTACTCGATAAAAAACCGGTTCTGTCGCCTGATAAAGAAATCTAACAATCGGATTATAAGGGTCGGGGTTAACCCATGACAAAAGAGCCCGAATAATCACTATCCAAAGATAGAGGCTTAATCCAATATCGAGAATTTTGGCGACAGCGACAAAAAGATTACTTACCACATACATAGTTCAACTCACTTAATTAATTTTTCTCTGATTCCAACAAAGGCTAACTGGCGGCCGGTTATAGCATGATCGCGGCGGTAGGAAAAGCATAAATCATTACAGCAGGTACAAATATCAACGGCATGGAAATTTTCTTCAAGAACTCCGACCGCCAACAACTGCGCCCGCTGAATCTCCAAAAGATCAACATAGTAACCCGTTGCTCGCTCCTGCCACCACCCTTCAACCCCCGCCAACACAGAATGCTGGCGGAAACGGTCTACGACCTCACAACCAACCTGAAAACAGCAACGGCCAATAGCGGGGCCTGCATAAACTTCAAGGTTTTCTACTGCAACCGTAAAACGGCGCCCCAGTTCACTAACCACTACAGTCCCGATTGACTGTTCCAGACCACGCCAACCGGCATGAACCACCGCCACAGCTCCACGTTTCCGGTCAACCATTATAAGTGGCAGACAATCAGCCGTCAACACCCCCAGAAGAATCCCGGGTTGATCCGTCAGCAAAGCGTCAGCCCCGGTCTGCGCCAGCCCTAAAAGCTTTTCAGGACTTCGATCAGTCACTGTCAAACAACTGTTTCCATGGACTTGGCGGGCCGTCACCAGAGCCGAAAAAACATCTTTGCCAATACCCTTAAGCAGAGCCTGACGGTTTAGCCCAACCTTTACATATTGATCTCCAACCTGAAAACTCATATTGGCAGAAGCAAAGGAACCGTTGCTAAACCCGCCAGGCCGGATTGTAAAACCCGCCGTCATTGACTCCGGCACAGCGATCTTAAGGTAGGCAGGCCCAGACCGGTTGTCAAGGCTGAAAGGATATTTAAGCCTTAACTTAAGACCGGTTTTCTGGTTCACGTAAAGTCTCCAACAAACGCTCTAGATCAGTTGGTAAAGAACTTTCAAACTCAAGGTATTGTTGGCTTATCGGGTGCAAAAAACCAAGACTCCTGGCATGCAGCGCCTGTCGCGGAAAATCTGCCAACTGAGCCGCCCCACAAACACCAGTGCGCAAACGGCTTATCCCCTTTTTACCGTAAACCTGATCACCAACTAAAGGATAGCCCGCTTCACTCAAATGAACCCTGATCTGATGGGTGCGACCGGTCTCCAAATGTAGAGAGAGCCAGGAACAGACCCCCGACAGATAATAACGCAGAACCTGATAGTTAGTGCGGGCCTCTTTTCCACCTCTCGCGACCGAAGCCATCTTCTTGCGCTGGCGTGGGTGACGGCCAATTGATGAATGGAAAGCACCACAAATGGGCTGAACGCGGCCGTAAACAAGGGCAACATACTCCCTTTTGATCGAATGTTTTTTAAATTGCTCGGCCAGCCCCTGATGCGTGAGATCATCTTTAGCAACCACCAACAAGCCGGAGGTATACTGATCCAAACGATGCACTATACCCGGTCGCATGACGCCGCCGATTCCGGCTAGATCTCCACAATGAGAAAGCAGTGCATTCACCAAAGTTCCATCAGGATTCCCCGCAGCCGGATGGACGACCATCCCAGCCGCCTTATTGACAACTACAAGGTGTTGGTCTTCATAGATAATCTCTAAAGGCAGGGACTGGGCTTCAAGTAGCAGAGGAAGCGGAGGGGGAATCTTGAGTGAAACACAATCTCCGTTTTTTAGAAGATATGAGGCTTTAGCGGAAACACCATTAACCAGAACTAAATCCGAACGAACCAGAGCTTGCAGGCGACTACGGGACATATCCGGCTGCCGAGTCGCTAGAAACTGATCCAGGCGACAGCGTTCAGTCTCTGAGAAGGTAAATTCACCCGAAAAGATAAACTCACCTTGAGAGACAGGCCCAAAAGACTCTTCAGCAGCCATTAAGGGGCGGCTCTCTTCTCCAACTTGTCGCGCAGGAGCTGAGCCAATTTTTGGGCTTCAGGAAAATCTTCTTTGAGCTCCATCGCCCGCTCGAGACAAGCTAAAGATTCGCCCCACTGTTTTTTATCGATCAGTGCCCGAGCCATATTGAAATTTAAAATCGGATCTTTATCATTAATTTCCAAGGCTTTACGATAACTATCAAGGGCCTGATCAAACATCTTCATGCGCCTTAAGTCAATGCCAAACTCATTAAAAACATGCTTGTTTTCATCCTCAAAAAGAGCCTCAATACTGGTCAATTTATCAAGAATCTCTTTCGCTTGGTTCTCTTCACCTTTCTCCAGATGCAGTTTAACCATTCCGTAATTGGCGCGAACATGCTCTTCATCAAGCTTCAAGGAACTTTGAAACTCAAATTCCGCACTGTTAAACTCTTTTTTCCGCAAATGCAGATTACCTCGGGAGGCGTGACGATCAGCTTTCTCTTTGACCTTGTCAAGTTTTTCGGTTTTGTCCGGGGGGATAAAATCCGGCTTCGGCCGACAGCGCTGAAAAAATTCCTCCTTCTCAACAACTTCAGTAATCTTAGTCGGCTTGCCAGCCAGGTTGAGAAGACTCAGCTTGACCTCGCCACTGGGCAGTTCCTCTGCCAGAAAAATATTTTCACCAGTAGTCTTACGTTTGGTGGCACCGGTACCGAGCGATATTTTTACTTCTTCAATATAGTAACCGGAAATTTTGCCCCCTTCACCACCATCATCAGGCAAATGGGCTTCCAGCTCATGCTCTCGCGCCATCTTCAGCCTCCTTATTTTCAAGACAATAACGGCAACTAATCCTTGCCATTTATTTTTTAAACGGTTATGTATTCGGAAAATGTGATGAAAAGATATTACCCTATTATGAACAAAATTCCAACCATGAATTCAAATGCCACAAAAAGCGGCGGTGATGAATGCAACCTCTGCCCGGCAATCCTGCAACAAGCCCCTTACGGAATCATTGTCTGTAGCGAGCAGGGGGAGATCACTTTTGCCAATCATCTGGCTAATTTCCTTCTTCAACAAAACAACTTAACCGGCAACAATCTGCTCGATATCCTGACGGCTGAAGCAAACCTGAAAGATGCTTGGGAGAACTTACTGACAGAAAGCCGAAACAGTGTCACCTTACCCTTTTCCGTAAGCTCAACCAGACACAATGATGATGTCCCGCACCTCTCCCTGCATGCCTCATTATTAAAAGAGACTCCGGATCAGAAAAATCGCATTCTTATTTTCATTGAAGATTTGAGCCTCAACGAAACCCTTGGCGCTGCCGATCAACACTATACAGATAGCCTGGAAAACCTGGTTGATGAGAAAAATAAGGAGTTGGAGTTTGTTCAGGAACAACTGATCTTGAGTGAAAAAAAGGCGGCCATGATTGAGACATCCGGAGCGGTCGCACATGAGCTGCGTCAACCCATGACCACCATCATCGGAACCATTGAGTTACTCGAAGTAGACGACACCGTTGAAAGCATTCCACACCTTAGAAAACGCTTTAAAACTATCCAAAAACAGTGCTTGAGAATGGCTGGAATCATTAAACAGATGGAACAGCTGGTGGAATATAAAACCCGACCATATGTCAATGGAAGTTTGATTATCGATCTGGAGGAGTCAAGCCAGAAAAAATGACCCGAGAGGCTCAGGCGGGTTAAAGCCGCCTGGGCTCTAAAAAGAGAGCCAAGTTAACAGACAACTGCCTGCTAACTTAACTTCACGTAAAACCTCCAAGCCCTGAGTTTTCACCAACAGCACAGGTAGACTTACCTGGCCCTTTAGTCTGCACAACACAACCAGAGAGCACTTTACGCAATCCCGAAACGGCGCATTTTTGACATTTCAGAGCACTGCCATCCTCTCCGGTTTTCTGCAACACTTCAACCCGGACTCCACACTCAGGGCACTCATACTCGTATAGTGGCACCCTACTTGACCTCTTTGCAGGGGTCTGCTGCGGCCTCGCTACAGTCCATGCCAAAATGATCCATCAGGGTACCAATTAACAATTTGCTGATATCATCACTTACCCAGTAGCGCATAGCCACTCCTTCGCGGGCGGAATCAACAATCCCCTTACCCTTAAGTACAGAGAGATGCTGAGAGACAGTGGCCTGGGAGAGCTCTAAACAACTCCACAAGTTCTTCACACAACTCTCTTGAGTCAACAGGGTCTGCACAATCTGCAAACGCACAGGATGACCCAAAACCTTCAGGACCTCAGCAACCCGACAACAAACCTGATCTCTTTCCAAGAGTGACCTCCATATTCCCACTGAAAATTCCGCCCAACTTCACGATTACAGCACCATAAAACAGAACATATGTATATATTGTAATCTCATATAACCGGTTGCTTGACACCTGTCAAACAATTTGTCCCAACCAGTCCGATAAGAGATCAAGGAATCTTCTTGTTACCAGCATAGAAATCATGTTATACGAATTCACTAAGAATAAGGCTCGCAGCAAACACCTCACAATCATTCTCTAGCGGTACTCATTAAAAGGAACAGCTTTGACCCTCAGCATTGAACTTTTAGATCTCATGTTGCATCTGGATGTGCGCCAAGGCATGAAGTATGCGTTCATTTCGATCCGCCCCAACACCAGAATCACAGCCCCTCATGATCCCGAGGTTTTTCAAACTATAATTGAGACTATAAAACGAGAACTCAGGCAAAAAGGACTCAGTCACGGCGTCCACAAAGCCAAAACCATAACTTCAGAAGTCAAACGTTACCTG